>JAQTLG010000105.1 GCA_028715025.1 Dehalococcoidia bacterium
GAATTTCCAATATTTGCTCCGGCCGGAACGGGCGTTGCAAATGTGGCATCGGCGGACGACTTCTCATTACCGGCGGCGTCCCTCGATATCACCTTGTAATGGAAGGTAGTCTGCGGCGCCAGCCCGTTGAGTATCACATCGTGGAAGGTCGTAAGCTGGGTATCGGTCTGCGACGGCTGCAGCGTTCCGTAGCCGGCGGACGTCCCGTAGCTGACCTGGCTGGTGGCCGGCTCGTCCGTGTTCCAGGTGATCTCCGCTGACCCTGAACTCGTGAGGTTGGAGACCTTGACGTTGCTGAGCACCGGCGGCGTGGTATCCGGTACGTTCAAAGTTATCAGTGCGGAGGTCACCTCCAGGCTGGAATCCGCCGAATCTGGATCATTGCCCAGCGCGGATTTCACCGTTATGTGATAGGACGTATCCTCTTTAAGATTGGTCAGGTTGACGATGTGATCGGTGACCAGCGCCTCGTCTCTGGCGTTTTCGCACAGGGTGCCCCCGTTTATACAGTAGATCACCAGGCTGTTGGACTTCTTGTCTGTTTTCCAGGTCACGGTGGCGCCGGTACGCGTGATATTGGAATATTCGACGTCGGATATCTCGGGACCTTCGGTTGTGCCTGAAGGAGTGGTGATCGGCGGATTGTTTATCACCGCCGGCGCAGGCGTCTTGAGCTGGTCAACCAGGAAGACGACTCCGATGATGATGACACCGACCAGCGCAATGAGAGCCAACAATATAGGGATGGGGGAAGACCGCTGCCCCGGCTTCGCCGTCCTCTCCTGGCGCTCACGGGGTCTTCTCTCCTTCCCGCGTTTTTTCTCGGGATAAATCTCTTCCACGAATCCGGGTGAAGGCACCGGGTAGGCCATCTCATACGGCTGAACCGCCGGCTGCCCGTAATACTGGCTCTGCTCCGGCGCGGAATATGCGGCGTAGGCCTGCTGAGGCGGTGGATAGGCATAAGCCTGCTGCGCAGCCTCCACGGCCCTGTAGCGGTCCTCCGCTTTCATAAAAGGCTTGCTCCTCTCCGGTGGAAGACGGTTGTTGCCGCAGGTGGGGCAGACCTTGCTGCGGTCGGGCACGGCATTTCCACAGTTGGGACAGGTGCGCTGCTCAGAGGGCGCCTCCGGCCCCTCCGGCGCAGTTGGAACGGCCTGCATCTGCGGATATATCTCTTCCGGCGCTACCTGCCTGACGCTGGAACGGGGAGCGGGGCCGGCCTTCCTCTCCTCCATCCTCCTGTATACTTCGCCTTCAAAGGTCTTGTCCTTGACGGGAGGAGTGATATTTCTCAGCGCATTGCCACCCCCGAACTTGCCGTGCACGGGGCACAGGCTGGAGCCGGGCGGTATGACCCGGCCGCACTTGGAACAGACCTTCTGCGTGGTCGGTTCCTCCTCAGCCGGCGGAGGCGCTGTGAACGTCTGAACGTAGTCGCCCTGGGCGGGCTTCATCACGCCATGGCCCTGGGTCGGCATCATGGTGAAACGGTTTCCCAACTGTCCGCAATAGGGGCACTTGCCCAGCGAAGGATCTATTCTGTTCCCGCAGCTGGGGCAGACATACCTGCTGGCCGGCATGGCGCCTGGCGCTACTGTCGAAGCTGCAACGCTGCCGGCCGAGTACTTACCCGGCCTGAAAGAAAGATCTTTCTTGCCGCAGTGCGGGCAGATGGCTGCGTCGGGGGACGGAATCAACAGGTGGCAATGCGGACAGAACCTCGCGCCACATTTCTGGCAGACTGTAGCGTTGGGTTCATTGATCTCATGACACCTCTGGCAGATTACCGTGCTGGGCATTAACTGTTATCCATATCAATCTGTATTCAATGTTATATTAACGGTAAGACAAGAAATTCTCCGTGTCAAGTTTATCATTACGTGAGAGGCAGCGGTCTGAAGCCGGTTTTCGGAATCGATAGTCAGCGGGCGGTTGCCGGTCAGTACGAGTTGAGCATGAACTCGATCTCGCCCGGCCCGGTGAACATGCCCTGCTGGATCCTGCGGATGACACCTTCCTTATCGATGAAGTAGGTCTTGGGTATGCTGGTAAGATCATACTTGTTGAACGCATCGTCGCCCGGATCGAGGCAAACGGGGAAAGTGTAATTACCGTCTCTAACGAAGTCACTGATGACAGACTCCTCCGACTGGCTGCCGGCCACGGCCAGGATGACGAAGTCGGCGTCCGGATTATTGGCCCACAGCGTCTGGAAATGCGGCAGCTCAATCTTGCATGGCGTGCACCAGCTGGCCCAGAAATTGAGGATGACTTTTTTACCGCGGAACTGGCTGAGGGATATCGTCTCACCCTGAAGGTCACGCAGCGTGAAATTGGGGGCCTTGCTGCCCATGTAGGGCGCAGATCCCGTCTCGGGCTCGGTCTTGAAAGTGAAGTCACCGGAGGTCATCACGTTGCCTGAGGCGTCCCTGGATATAAGCTGGTAATGGTACTCCGTGTTGGGCGAAAGCCCACTCAGGAAAACGCTGTGTTTATTACTGTACTCATTGGAAAAACCGGACGGGAACTCATATCCAGTGCCCAGGCTGTATTTGACCTGTGATCTGGCCTTCTCGTTTGTTACCCAGGAGATGGTGGCAACCGAATCGCTGGCCGCTGCCATCGGCTCGCCGACAAGCTGCGGTGCGGTGGTGTCGGCGGCCGACAATAAAGTCTGGAAACTGCGCTCCTGCCTGGACTCATTGCCTGCGTTATCCCGGCTGATCAAAGTTATGTAATAGGTCTTCCCGCTTTCAAGCTCGCTGAATACGGCCTGGTGATAATGGGTGGGTGTGACCATCCCATTGAGGATATGAGGTTCGCCCACCTCAGTTTTATAGGTGACCCTGCTGGTGCAGAGCTCATCCGTCTTCCAGGCCACCTTGGCGTCGTGATCGGTGATCGACGTTATGAGTATCTCGGATATAACGGGTAGGGTCGTATCGGCGGGCACGATGGGTGTCGCCGGCTCGGTCTGGTTGGATGACGCGGCTGGTTGGCTGGTATTTTCGGAGGAAACAGGCGTGGGTTCATCCCGTCTGAATATCGCCAGCAGGCCTGCAAAGGGATTCTGGCCGGAATCGGACGAATTTGCAGGCTGGTCCGAAGCAGGGACCGTCTCGGGGGTCGTCGGTGACATCAGCCAGCTGGATATTTCATCAAGGTTATTGTAGACATAAAAGGCGCCTACAACCACTGCTACGATCAATATGACGCTGATGACAGTGCCTGTGACACCTGCCCCGCTTTTGCGCGGCTTCTCCTCCTTTTCCCCCTCGTCGAGGAAGGATTCGAAGTGCTTAACCCTGGCAGGCTTTTCGTCGGCATCCCAATCTTCGTCGGACGTCCGTTTCTTTTCTTTGCGGGGCCGCCTGGACGGCTCCTTCCTGTCCTCCCTGGCCATGTCGTCTATGTGGTTGAGAATCTCAGCCCTGCGGCTGATTCCGGCAGGGAATCCCGCGGCATCATGGTGGCCGTGCCCTTTCCCGGGTACGACGTCGGCTGTATCGGGCTCGTAACTAACCGGGCCTTCACGTCCGTTGGATGCAGGAGGCTGCCGCTCACCCCTGTCAACAGGTATATTGTCCGGGCGTCTCTGCTGGGGTGGGGTCTGTGTGGTCATGGCCGGGGGGCCGGGCTTGCCGGCATAGGCGTGCGGGCCGAGGCTGCCGCAGGTTTTGCACGGCTCGTTTGAGTAGGCCATCGGCTTGCCGCATTTACATCTGAACTGGCTTTCCAAAAGGGTATCTCTCTATGAATCTACACTACAACGGGACGTATCTGCTGTCAAGAGATTCACGGGCATGGAGCTATAAAGTATTAAGCGTCCTCTCGACCTGGTCTATATTGAAGTTGCCCGGTTCGACATCCCGGATGATCATGTCGCCATCGATGAATACCGTGTAGGGCGCTTTCTCGACATTGTATAAATGGGCTGTGGTCTTATACATATCGACCACCACCGGCACTGTGAGCTCGCCTCGTTCAGACCTGTAATTGGTGATGGTCTTGTCTATGTCTTCCAGCTTGCTCTCCATGAAGACTGCTATGATCTTGACACCGGGGATATTTTTATCCTGGATGGACTGAAGTAAAGACAGCTCACGGTCGCACTCGGGGCAGTAAACGGCCCAGAAGGTGAGCAGGATCTTCTGCCCGCGGTAGTCGCGCAGCGAAATCGTCTCCTGTTTCCCGAATAGGGGGAGCGTGAAATCGGGCGCCCTGTCTCCGATGCGCGGCCCGGTGGGCACGGCAACCAGCGTGGTGAATATATTAGGGGGGTCCATCGTTGCCACGTTGCCATCAGCGTCCACCGACCGGATGCGGTAATAATAGCTGGTGTTGGCCTCGAGTCCGAGAATGCGCACAATATGGTCTGTGAGCATCCTGGTGTCCTCGACGGTGGAGCTCGAACATGACGCTTCAGCTCCGTAAAGCACCTGGCTGCTGGACGGGTTGTCGGTGGTCCAGCTTATAACGGCGCTTATGTCCGTGGGCATGACCTTGAACCCGGTCACGACGGGCGGCGTGGTGTTCACGCGCTGGACCGTATCGAACATATGGTCGTTGCTGCGGTAAAGCTCGTTGCCCTTACCGTCCGCTACTACTACAGCGAAGTGGTAGGTCGTGGACGGATCGAGCCCGCTGAGCGTGACCTTCTGGGCGCTGCCCTGCAGAACGGCGGCGGCAGAATCCCCGTAGGACTCTGTTTTACCGTATAGAACTCTGCCCCAGGCAGGCTCAGCGGTGGTCCAGGCGATGGCTGCTCCATCAGAGGTTATGTCAGATATGGCGATGTCGGATACCGCTTCCGGGGCAGTCGTTTCCGGGGTAGTCGTTTCCGGCGGGGGCTGCTGTTGTTGCTCGGGTGGATTGAAGAAAGTTAGAGATGATGGCAGGATGCCGTATTGCCTGGCTAACATGAACCCGACACCTGCCAGGATGATAACTATAATAACGATGATTATGATATCGAGAGTCTTGAGGCGGTGCCGGCCGCCCTTTCTCTCTGCGCGCCGGGAAGCGCCCTTGATGGAGGCCAGCCCTTTTGCCGCAGGCGGCAGGTTCAGAGCTTCGGCGGTCTCTTCAATAGACGCCTCATCCTCTTTCCCGGGCGGAACGATCCTGGCTTTAGCCGTGCTTTTCCCGCAATGCGGACATGTGGGCGAAGGGCCCTGCAGCACCGCCATGCAGTTGGGGCAGCGATACTGCTTCTGCTCCTGAGTCTGACCGGCTTCGCCTATCCCCGCCGCCGCCCTTTTCTCAAGGATCTTCTGCCAGAGGTCCGCCCCCTGCTGCTCAACGCGATCCATGTACCACTTCTGGCCGCAGCGCGGGCAGATCGGGGTTCCTTCGGGTACTACGCCACCGCACTGGCGGCAGAACTTTGGGCCGGTCTGCGGTTCACCTTCTGCCATATCTTATCAGGGTCTTGCCTATAATATTTCCTTTAATTATACATATAGTTAAATTGAATTTGAAGCCTATGTCAAGATAACGGAGGCATAAGCGTCATTCAGGCTGGAAAAATCGACCGGTGAAAGGGCATCGACGGCACGTGGGCCTGTCTATCGGATGGTATCGGTATTCATGTACGGCTGCAACACGGCGGGCACGCTGATGCTGCCGTCTTCCCGCTGGTAGTTTTCCATGACGGCGATCATCACGCGAGGCAGCGCCAGTCCCGAGCCGTTGAGCGTATGCACCAGGCGAGGTTTGGCCTCAGGGTCGGGCCGGTAGCGGATATTGGCGCGGCGCGCCTGGAAATCACCGCAATTGCTGCAGGAACTGACTTCAAGCCACTCACCGCAGCCAGGCGCCCACATCTCGATATCGAACGTCTTGACGGCGGCAAAGCCCAGGTCTCCCGTGCAAAGCTGTATCACACGGTACGGCAGTTCCAGCCTGCGGCAGATATCCTCGGCATTATCTAACAGGTTATTTAGTTCCAGGTCGGAGGTGGAGGGATCGACGAACTTATACATCTCCACTTTTTCAAACTGGTGCCCGCGCTTGATGCCGCGCGTGTCCTTGCCGGCCGCCATTTTTTCGCGGCGGAAACATGAAGTATGCGCAGCATAATATATGGGCAGTGCGCCGGCAGCCAGTATCTCGTCGCGGTGCAGATTTGTCAGAGGGACCTCGGCGGTGGGGATGAACCAGTAATCCTCCTCCGCGTCGTGATACAGATTATCGGCAAATTTGGGCAGGTTGCTTGATCCGACCAGGCATTCGCGCTTGA
>JAQTLG010000106.1 GCA_028715025.1 Dehalococcoidia bacterium
GCAGCAATCGATTGAGACCATGCTTGCCCGCGGCATAACTACTTTCTTCGAGGTTGGCCCCGGAGACACGCTGACTAAATACATAAAACTGATCAGCCCCGGCGCATTGACTTTTAACCTCAGCAACGCTGAGAAAACAAGTGAGATCGTTAAGTGGCGTAAGGGCGGAAGGATGTGAATCAGGAACCATCGAGCTGAAGTGACTCGCTTCCAGTGATTATATGCCCACAGGTCTAAGACATCTGGCCAGGATTGCTGCACTGCAAACACTCTTTGAGCTGGAATATGCAGCCAACAGCCCGAACTCTGTACTTGAGCGAACGCTCTCCATGAAAGCACTGACCGGCGTCGGAGCCAGCTTTGCACGTGAGCTGGTGCACGGCGTGCTTGAAAACCAGGACAGGTTGAACAGCACCATTAAACACTACGCTACAGCCTTTCCCGTAGACCAACTCGCCGGTATGGATCGCAATATCTTAAAAATTGCGCTTTACGAGATTTTATTAGCTGATAAAACACCGGCCAAGGTGGCTATCAATGAAGCAGTCGATCTTGCCAAAGAGTTCGGCTCGGAGACATCTCCCAAGTTTATCAATGGGGTGCTTGGAACTGTACTATTAAAGGAAAGGGAACAAAGAAAACAGATTGATTGACAGGTATCGCACATCGTATAATTGACCGGTAATATCAGATGTCAAAACTTTTTGATAAGATTAAGAAAATCCTCGTTGATGAACTGGGCGTCGACTCGGCTTCCATCGCGCCTTCCGCCTCATTTATCGACGATCTGAATATGGACCCGGATGACCTGGCCGAATTCTTTACCACAATTGAAGACAGCTTCAGCAGACCGGGAAATAAATTCGAAATACCTGAGAAAGATGCCGATAACCTGGTCACCGTTCAAGATATGATGGATTACCTGCAGGACGCCGGCGTCGAGGACTAAGCGCCTTTTTCCCCCGTGGTCGATATTCCAGCGCAAGATAATTGCAGCACCAGTTCTTTTAACAGCTTCATCCACCTGTGCCCCGCTGTCTCAATATCAATCTTGATCTGTCTGTTACCCCGCCTGACCGCCCTGTTTCTTAAAGCGTCTATCCCGTCCGTATCCTTAATTTCCCTGTCACCGCAGGATACAGTGATATTATCACCATCTCGAACGACTGATTCGATTCCTGCCGCGATGGCTGACTGCCGCAATTCCACAACGTACAACAAATTGGTCACCTCTTCAGGCATATCGCCGAATCTGTCGATCAGTTCCTCGCTTATATCGCACACTTCTTGTGCAGTTACGATCCTGGCCAGCCTGTGATAGATGTTGAATCTCGTCCTGGTATTCTCGATATAATGATCCGGAATAAAAGCCGGTAACTTCAAATCAATTGTGACGCTGGCGGGCTCCACCTTTTTGGGAAGGATGCGGCCCTCTCGCCGGGCTTTGATTTCTTCAACCGCCTCCTCAAGCAGCTGACAATAATAGCTGAATCCCACAGCAGCAATGTTGCCGCTCTGCTCAACTCCCAGCAGGTTACCTGCTCCTCTTATCTCAAGGTCTTTCATGGCTATAGCATAGCCTGCTCCCAGTTCGGTGGCCCGTGCAATCACCTTCAGCCGTTCAATAGCCTGGTCAGTCAGGCCTTTACCCGAATCAAAAAGGAAGTAGGCATAAGCTGAATTTGCGCCACGTCCCACCCTTCCTCGCAACTGATAAAGCTGGGTCAGCCCCATTTTATCCGCATTATCAACTATCAGTGTATTCACGTTCGGCATATCAAGGCCCGACTCAATAATCGTTGTTGTGACCAGCACATCACTCTTACCCAGCATGAACTCAGACATAATGTCTTCCAGTTTATCCTCCTCCATCTGTCCATGCGCCACTGCTATCCTGGCCTCCGGCGTTTGACCCGCTACCTTTGATGCCAGATCATTGATGCTGTGAACCCTGTTATGTACAAGAAACGCCTGGCCATCCCTCTCCAGTTCCCTCAGCAATGCTTCACGAACCAGCCTGTCATTGTATTCGCCTACATATGTGATTACAGGAAGACGGCTTTCCGGCGGTGTCTCAATTGTGCTCATATCGCGGATGCCCGAAAGCGCCATGTGCATCGTCCTGGGGATGGGTGTGGCGCTCAGGGTCAGCACATCAACCGATTGTCTCATTTTCTTGAAATGCTCCTTGTGCACCACGCCAAAACGTTGTTCCTCATCGATGATCACCAGTCCGAGATCTTTAAACCGCACGTCCTTTTGCAGCATCCTGTGTGTGCCTATGCAGATATCTACCGTACCCTCCGCCAGCCCTGCTATCACATCCGCCTGTTCCCCGGCCGAACAAAAGCGGCTGAGCACAGCAACTTTAACAGGGAAGGTCTTTAACCTGTCGCTGAAAGTGCTCATATGCTGCTGTGCCAGGATCGTGGTCGGCACCATAATGGCCACCTGTTTGCTGTCCATGACAGCTTTGAAGGAGGCACGTAGAGCAATCTCAGTTTTTCCATAACCCACGTCGCCGCATACCAGCCTGTCCATCGGTCGCGCCGACTCCATATCCGCTTTCACTGCCTCGATGGCCTCCATCTGGTCCGGAGTTTCGACGTAGGGGAAAGAAGCCTCAAGTTCTTTTTGCCAGAGGGTATCCCTTGAGAAAGCAATGCCTCCTCCCGCAGCTCGCCCGGCATACAGTTCAATAAGCTCGCCGGCTATATTTGCCACCGATTCCTTCACCCTTTGCTGCGCCCTGATCCACTCCTGTGATCCCAGCCTGTTCAGCGATGGAGTTTTCTCACTCCCGCCTATATAAAGGCTCACCCTGTCGACCTGATCTACAGGCACATAGAGCATGTCTCCACATGCATATTCCAGCATCAGGTATTCCCTCTCCACTCCTGCAGAGATTTTCCTGATGGTTCCGGCAAAGCGCCCAATGCCGTGCTCCACATGTACTACTGCATCTCCGACATTGATATCGTTGAGGAAAAGATGGTGTCTGACAGGTCTGGTTTTAGCCAAACGCCGCCGCTTTATGTTTCCAAAGAGCTCAGCATCGGTCAACAGCAATAACTCATTGTCAAGCTGCCACCCTCCGTCCAGTAAACCCTGCATCAGGACGATAGAATTGCTTACCGGCAGTCCTCCAAGCGTTCTTATCACATCTATGCTGATATCACGTTCCTGCAGCAGTTCGCTTATCCTTTCAGCCTGCTGGCTGACGATCAAGACTCTGCCGCTCTCTCGCCTCAGTTCCGATAGTCTATCTAAAAATGCCGCAAATTTTGCAGAGAAATCCGGGGCGCCCCTGATGGGAAGACGATAATGTTGCTCATCCTGTTCTGCAGTTTCATCCCAGCGGCTGAATTCCACAACCCGGTCCCGGCCCCTGATTTTATTTTCAATGGCCTCCCACTCAAAGCCGACGGCTGCCCTACCCACTTCTCCGGCCGGGGATTGTTCAGGACTGCTGAACTCCGCCATGATTCGCTCTACCTCGGACTCAATCTGCTGGATATCGTCCAGTACCAGAATCGCATCGCCCGGCAGATAATCAAGTAAATTGGCAGTACCTTTATTGGACATCTCCCCTGCGGGAGGTATAAATAGAACCGGCACTTTTTCCATCGATCGTTGCGATCTTGCATCATACAGCCGCAGACTATTTATTTCGTTCCCGAAAAATTCGATCCTGGCGGGCGAGTCGTGACCGCAGGGAAACACATCGATGATGCCGCCTCTTTTACTGAAAGAACCGGGTATCTCCACAATGTCCTCATATTTATAACCCACCGACTGCAGCTTCTCAAGAAAGGTAGATTGATTAATGCTCATACCATTTATAATCTGAATGCAGCCTGATCTGTAACTATCCCGCCCTATAGACCGCCTGATCAAAGCTGCCGCACAACACATAATAAAGGAAGAGGACTGCTCACTTTCAGCTGCGCTGTTGCAACCGGCCAGGAGGGAGATTACCTTTATCCGTTCTGATTTGATCACGGGATCGTCCGGAGAGCCGTTGCCAAGCAGATCCGCCTCCGGGAAAAACAGCGGCATGACCGTGTCAGGCAGCCACAGCTTAATCTGTTCAAAGCGACGCCTGGCAGCTTCAGCATGTGCCGTAACGAACAGCACTGTCCTGTTAAGACGACCGTAAATAGCTGCCGCCACAAGCGGTGCGGCCTGATCGGGAAGCGATAACCTCACCCTTTTGCGCTGCTTATCGTGTAGTGATTTAAGCAGGCGTTCAAATTCAGGCAGCCCGTGAAGTAACTGGTTTATATAATAGAGTTTCATATCCAATAGCAGGGGGATAATTTAGACCGGTATAGTCCTGAGGGGATTTTAGCACAGCAATTTGAAGGCAAACAAACTTATCTCCGCAGTTTAACACATACGATGCTCAATGTCTGAAGACCGTGGTAAGCAGGGAATGGGGAGGGCCATTCCGGGATTGCATAGATCTAAGTCCGTTCTACCCGGCAGGTCATCCAATTTGAGTTCGTCAGCCCATTGATATATTATTTCTCAAGATTTCGAATCTCCCCTGCCCGGTGTTTAATGTTTGTGTGCCATTGGTTCAGAATTGATGCGAGATAAAAGAGTGAGCGATATCATAAAGCTGCTGATCAGCCTGGCGGCCTGCTTCGGCGCAGGTTTTATCGGCTCGCTTTTCACGCGGGCAGCCATACCCGGCTGGTATGTATTGCTGGAAAAGCCTTCTTTCACTCCGCCCAACTGGCTGTTCGCCCCGGTGTGGTTCCTGCTTTACATCCTGATGGGTATATCGGTGTTCCTTGTATGGCGCAAGGGTATTAAGGTTTTTCACGTCAGAGAAGGACTGATCATCTTTATCATTCAGCTTGTGCTCAATACGCTATGGTCTTACGCCTTCTTCGGACTGAAATCTCCGCTCTGGGGACTTGTCGTGATTGTTCCACTATGGACCGCGATCCTTCTGACAATGATTAATTTTTATCGTGTATCCAGAACCGCCTCATTTTTACTGATTCCTTATATTCTCTGGGTCAGCTATGCCACTGCCCTCAACTTCTCGATTTATCTGCTGAACCCATAAATAAGAAGGTTAACCTTTGCTGCAACTAAACGATTATATCCCCGAACTGGAAGACCTCGTTGAAAGAGCACTGGACGAGGATCTGGCAGGCGGTGACGTCACGTCCAACGCTCTAATCCCTACTCGTATAATTGGCACAGCCTGCTTCATAGTTAAGGATCGCGGCATATTGGCTGGTATCGAAATAGCCAGGCTGGTATTTAATATCATCGATCCTTTTTTAAAATTTACAACCCTGATAGCAGATGGGAACTCGGTCAAACCGGGAAATATTGCAGCCAGGGTTGAGGGCGATGTAGCTGATATTTTGAAAGGTGAACGCACGGCTCTCAATTTCCTTCAGCATCTGAGTGGTATAGCGACACAAACGTCATTGTATGTTGAGGCGGTCAAGGGTTTTCCCGTTAAAATACTTGATACACGTAAAACCCTGCCCGGACTGCGTATTCTGGAAAAGTACGCGGTATCGGTCGGAGGGGGCGTCAACCACCGTATGAATCTGGGAGATATGTCGCTTATCAAAGACAATCATATAGCGATACTTCGCCGCCAGGGACTGAGCATCTCCGAGATTGTCCGCCGGGCAAGAAACAATACACCGCAGAATATCAAGATCGAGATAGAAACCACCAACCCTGAGGAGGCTGCAGAAGCTGCCGAAGCAGGGGCAGATATGGTCATGCTGGATAATATGAGCCTTGATCAAATGCGGCAGGCGGTCTCGTTGATCGCCCACAAGTCGATCGTAGAAGCTTCGGGCGGAGTAAGCCTGGATAACGTGCGGCTGATCGCGGACGCAGGTGTCGATTGGATTTCGATAGGGGCACTGACACATTCCGCCAGGGCGCTGGACATCAGTATGAAACTGACCTTCTAATCTATTGCTGCTTCGCTATTTATATAGTCAATAAATACAACTTCATATCTTACTGAATATTAAAAGGGGCGCTTTTCAGCGCCCCTTTTTCTACTTACTGCGTACCCGCATAACAAGTACAAGCACAATAATCACGAGGATGGCGCCGATGGCGATGATGACCCAGACCCACAGCGGGGTTGCAGGCTCTGAAGGTGCAGGCGCCGGAGGTTCCGGAGCCGCTTCAGTCTGCAGGCTGAAGGTGGCGGACCAATCAC
>JAQTLG010000107.1 GCA_028715025.1 Dehalococcoidia bacterium
CGGGCTGTTCGATCTGCTGGATGGTGCGCTTGCCCGCTATATGCAGAAGACCTCCAGTTTCGGGGCGCTCTTCGACTCCACCGTCGACAGAATCACCGAAGGGGCGATCTTCTTAAGCTTTATCTTCATCACCGGTACCGGCGTTTGGCCCTGCAATGTCACATTACAGCTCGTGCTTATATTCCTGGCTATGATCGGATCGTATCTGACCAGTTATATCCGGGCCAGAGCTGAGGGACTTAATATCGATTGCACGGTCGGCTTGTTTACGCGTGTTGAGCGGGTTATAATATTAGCGCTCGGACTGCTCCTAAACCAGGTGTTCATCGCTCTGGCCATAGTGGTAGTCCTTTCTTTTGTGACCGTCGGACAGCGGTTTATACACGTCTGGCGGCAGGCAAAAAATAAAAGGAGTACACATTAATAGGTTGATGCTATGAGCGACCGGGTATTCGAAGTGAGCCTCACTTCCCTGACTGTGCTGGTGTTTGCATGGATCATTGCCGGTATCTGCCTGGCAGTAATGGGCGTTCGCTGGATAAATATGGATATGCCTTTGCTGGTATTTCTCACCATACTCGTAGGCCTTGCCGTACTGATTTTCGCAGGCGGTGTCCTTCTCCATGTCTGGGGCAAGAGCTATATGTCCCGGGGTTGATAATTGAGGTTTCCCTGACTTTGTGTGTGATTGAATCTGCAAGTACGTCTGTTTCAGGACTAATAAAATGTCTGTTGTAGCTGTTATTGGCGCCCAGTGGGGCGACGAAGGCAAAGGTAAAATTGTGGACCTTCTGGCCGAGAAGGCGGATGCCGTTATTCGTTTTTCCGGCGGTGATAACGCCGGCCATACGGTGATCAATCCGGGAGGCGAGTTCAAACTGCATATCGTGCCATCAGGCATCTTTTATCAGCGCACAGCCTGTATCATAGGCAATGGTGTCGTCATCAATCCCAGGGTACTGCTGGAAGAGATCGACAGTCTTAAAGCCAAGGGGGTCGATACCGGCAATCTGCATATCAGCGACCGCGCACATCTGATCATGCCCTGGCATATCCTGCTCGACAGGCTGGATGAGGAGAAACGAGGGGCTTCCGCCATAGGTACGACGGGGAAAGGCATCGGCCCTGCCTTCTCAGATAAAATCGCCCGCAAGGGTATCCGAACCTGTGATATCATCGACGCCGCAATGTTCCGGTCAAGGCTGGCCAGCCTTCTTGAATCTAAAAACGAGATACTGACCCGGCTCTATAATGCTGAGGCTCTGGATTTCAACAGGGTCTTTAATGAGTATTCTACCTACGCTGAGCGCCTGATACCCTATATCAAGGACACCACCGCCATGATAAGCGACCTCCTGGAGCGCGGAAGCAATATCGTACTCGAAGGCGCACAGGGCACAATGCTGGATACCGATTTCGGCTCATATCCTTTTGTCACCTCATCATCCCCTCTGGCCGCAGGCGCCTGCATGGGCTCAGGCATCAACCCGCGCAGGATCGACCGCGTTGTCGGGATTTTTAAAGCCTATACCACCAGGGTGGGGGGAGGTCCCATGCCTACCGAGCTTAAAGACGAGGTCGGAGAGTATATAAGGCAACGCGCTCACGAGTACGGAACCACAACGGGAAGAGCGCGGCGCTGCGGATGGTTTGATGCAGTGGTAGGGCGCTACAGCACCAATCTTAACGGCTATACCAGCGGCATACTGACACGGCTGGACGTGCTTGATGAGATGGATACCGTTAAAATATGCGTGGGCTATAAAATAGGCGGGAAGACGGTTGACCATTTCCCGGCCGATGCAGCAGCTCTTGAAAGCTGCACGCCCGTTTACGAAGAATTACCCGGCTGGAAGGCCGACACCAGCAACGCCCGCAAGGCAGGTGAGCTGCCGCGTAACGCCCGCAGATACGTGAGGCGCCTCGAAGAGCTCATCGGCTGCCGTTTCCACGTTATCTCCATAGGTCCCCGCCGCGACCAGAGCATCGTCATCAAAAACGTTATCTGATGCGCTATGACTGACGATAGCCGATTGACATCTTATTGCGGCCTGTATTGCAAAGACTGTATTCCATCAAGGAGCGAGCTTTATTACCACGCAGCCCGTCTTGAAGCTATTCTGGCCGAGCTGAAGTTTGATAAATACGCCGAGTTGAAAGCCGGCCAGACCTACTGGTCGGAGTCCAATGCATCTTTCAAAGATTATCACTGCTTTACCGGCGTTCTTCAGGCCATACAAGGACTGGAATGCAAGTCAATCTGCCGGGAGGGAGGCGGTTGGAAGGGAGAGCGTTGCATGGTGAGAAATTGCGCCATCGAAAAAGACCTCGCCGGCTGCTGGGACTGCAAAGAATACAAGACCTGCCTGCACCTGCAGCCCCTGCGCAAATTCCATCCCAATCTCGCTTACCACCTGGAGTCGATCAAAACTGAGGGGATCGATAATTGGGCTGCCAAACGCCGGGGACATTATCCCTGGTCCTGATTAACAGATTCTCTCCTGCCTGCATGCCCTCCATTCCCTGACGGTGGCAATCCAAATTGACGGCATACGGCCTGAGGCTTCCACTTTGACCGGTCTTATTTCAACGGCAGGTCTATTGTGTATCTCTTGAGCATTTGTTCGATGGCGGCCCGCGTTTTCTCGTCCGGCACCACCAACGGCAGGCGCGGTTTTCCCACCCTGAATCCAAGGTAGTTCAACGCATATTTGATGGGCATGGGGCTGCCTATCATGAACATGGTATTCACCAGCGGTATGAAGCTGCGGTGCAGCTTGGCCGATTCCTTAATTTTACCGGCCAGGAAAAGGTCCATCATTCTCTTGTATTGAATGCCCACCAGGTGCGTGATCACACCGATCACTCCATAGCCACCCAGGTTCAGAATGGGAAAGGTATCGGCGTCATTGCCGCTATATACCATGAAATCGCTGCCCACTCCGTCGATGATACGAGCTATCTGCCCGAAATCGGCACTGGCCTCCTTGATACCCACGATATTATCTATCTTGCTCAACTTGATGGCCGTGTCAGCACTCAGGTTGGTAATGGTACGGGAGGGCACATTGTATACAATACAGGGTAATCGGGTCGAGTCCGCGATAGCCTTGAAGTGCTGGTAGAGCCCGTCCTGGTTCGGTTTATTGTAATAAGGAACGGTAAGCAGGCAGGCATCTACTCCCGTTTTCTCGGCCTCATGGGTAAGCTCGATGCTTTCCTGTGTGTTGTAGTTGCCCGTGCCGGCCACGATTGTGATCTTTTTGCCGGCAACCGCCCTTATCTCAGCAAACAGCCTGAGCTTCTCCCCGGCAGTGAGCGTGGGACTTTCGCCCGTGGTACCGGATACTACCAGTCCGTCGCTTCCGGATTCGAGCAGGGCCTTTGCCAGCTTTTTTGCCTGTGCGTAATCAACCTGACCCTTCGCATTGAAGGGTGTTACCATAGCTGTCAGCAAACGTCCGAACTTTTTCATCTCGTCCTCCGCCGACTACTTATTATTGTTTTGAATCTTGACCCAACCGTTCCCGGCGGCCTCTTCCGCTATCTGGACAGCATTAAGGGCAGCGCCCTTGCGGATATTATCGGCCACCACCCACATCACCAGGCCATTAAGGTAGGAGGCATCGGACCTTATTCTTCCCACATAAACGTCGTCAGTGCCGGCCGTCAGCCAGGGCTGCGGATACAGGCTCACATTGGGATCGTCAAGCACTTTCACACCGGGTGCTTTGCTCAATATGGAACGCGCCTCCTCGGGTGACATGTAGTCAGTAAACTCCACCTGCATGGCTTCGCTGTGGCTGATGAAAACAGGCACGCGAACACAGGTGGCTGATATGGCAATGCTCTCCGAATGCATTATCTTTCGTGTCTCCTCGACCATCTTCCACTCTTCCTTGGTGTAGCCGTTCTCCAGGAATACATCGATCTCAGGCAATAGGTTAAAGGCTATCTGGTGCGAATAAACGTGTGGAACTACATTGCCGCCGTCCAAAATTACCTTGGCCTGCTTGGTCAATTCTTCCACGGCGGCGATACCCGTTCCGGAAACTGACTGATATGTTGCCACCGTGACGCGCTTGATGGGATTGACTTTGTGCAAAGGGTTCAAGGCCACTACCATCTGGATGGTTGAGCAGTTCGGATTGGCTATGATGCCCTTGTGTTTTTTAATATCCTCCTTATTAACCTCCGGCACCACCAGCGGCACGCGGGTATCCATGCGCCAGGCCGCGCTGTTGTCGATGACCAGGGCACCTGCCTTGGCTGCCATCGGGGCGAAATGTTTGCTTATCTCGGATCCCGCTGAAAAAAGCGCGATATCGACGTTGTCGAAAGAGTCGGCGGCAGTTTCTTTGACCACCATCTCCTGGTGGCCGGCATAAACCTTCCTGCCGGCCGATCGGTCAGACGCGTAGAGCTGCAGCGAGGCCATCGGAAATTTACGCTGGAGCAGTACCTTGATGAACTCCTGCCCCACCATACCAGTGGCACCCACTATAGCTACGTGATACCCGTCATTACTGTTGTTCATATCAGTCTCCCAAATTTAGCAGTACATCCAGGCCGTAAACCAGACCGTGGCGCTTGATTACCTCCTTAATAGCCAGTATCACGCCCGGCATAAAACTTTCCCTGTTGATCGTATCGTGCCTGATCGACAGCGTCTGCCCCAGGGCTCCGAATATGACTTCCTGACTGGCGACCAGACCGGGCAGCCTGACGCTGTGTATGGATATACCTTCAGCCTGCCCGCCCCTCGTGCCCTTCAGAGTTTCTTTTTCTGTTACAGGGCTCACGAAAGGCTTGCCGTGCGCACTTACCATGGCCCTGGCTGTTGCCAGAGCGGTTCCCGAAGGCGCATCAAGCTTCCTGTCATGGTGAAGTTCGATAATCTCCGCGTTATCAAAATACCTTGAGGCCATCCTGGCCAGATGTATCATTATCACAGCGCCGATGGCAAAGTTGGCCGCTACCACCACGCCTTTCTTATGAGCTTGCGCCAGCCGGTCGATCTCCTTCAGATCCGCTTCGCTTAAGCCGGTTGTGCCCATAACCAGGTTGGCGCCGTTCTTAATGGCCAGCCTCGCTGCGCCCATTGCTGCCTCAGGCACGGTGAAATCCACTACCACCTGAGGGTGATACATCTCGATAAGCGATGTTAAATTGGTGTGCAGCGGCACCTTCTTCGATAACTTTGGCAGGATTAAATGGTCCCTGTCCGCCTTGCTATCAGCGGCACAGGTCAATTCCAGGGCTGTGTCAGCGATTACAGCATCTATTACCTGCTGTCCCATCCTGCCTAAAGCCCCGTTCACCGCTACTTTAATTTTAGACATCTCACTATCCTCTACCTTTCAGGCCGCTCAGGCCACGGCCGATATTAACTTATCCGGGCCTGCGGGGATGGCTCCTCGGTTCTTCCCTGCGCCCTCGCGGAGGCATACCCGGCCTCGGCGGTCCGCTATTTGTCATGGGCGGAACAGAAAGCTTATCCTGCGTTGCCGGCTTATCAGCTGAAGCGCCGGACTGTTCGTTAAAAACTGCTTTACGCGAAAGGTTTATGCGTCCCAGCCGATCGATCTCGGTCACCTTGACCATAATCTCATCGCCAATTTTGACCACGTCTTCCACGCGCGCCACGTGATGGTCAGCAAGCTCGCTGATATGCACCAGCCCTTCCTTGCCGGGCAGTACCTCAACAAATGCACCGAAATTTTGTATCCTGCTGACCTTGCCCGTGTAGATGGCCCCCACCTCAACATCCTGCGTGAGGCCCTCTACCTTGCGTATAGCCGCCTGGGCCGATTCCTCGCTGGCCGATCCGATAACTACGGTGCCATCATTTGATACCTCGATAGTGGTCTTGGTCTCTTCGATGATGGCCTTGATATTCTTGCCACCCGGCCCTATCAGGGCCCCTATCTTGGACGGATCAATGGTTATCTTGTACATACGCGGCGCATACTTGCTCAGATTAGGGCGCGCTTCAGGTATGGCTGCCTTTAGAACATCCAGGATGACCTGGTGCGCCTCCCTGGCCTGCAGCGTAGCTTTAGCCAGTACTTCATGAGAAACGCCTTGAAGCTTGATATCAAGCTGGATAGCTGTAATACCGTTGACGGTACCGGCGACTTTATAGTCCATATCTCCGTAATAATCTTCTATCCCCTCGATATCCGTGAGGATGA
>JAQTLG010000108.1 GCA_028715025.1 Dehalococcoidia bacterium
CTTGAAAACCGTTTTAGCTTCGTGCTAACGGGGGTTCGAATCCCGCCCCCTCCGCCACCCTTCTAACATCGGGCTTAAGAAGGCTACTCTTTGCTGATTTCCGCCTCTATCTCCTTTCTCAACTTATCAACGTCCATGTTCTTGAGCGAGAAGCCGAGCAGCATCAGCAGCAGGCCGAAGATCACCAGGTAAACGGAAACGATGACGACCAACAGCACCGTCCCCGCTACGATGTTGGCCAGTATCAGGCCGCCCAGCAGCACGGAGATGATGCCGGTGACAAGTATCATCCAGGCTCCGGGCAGGTACTTCCACTGGGCGATGGAGAAAACCAGCTCGAGTATGCCCGTGAGAAGAGCCCAGAAAGCGATAAAATAAACGATGATAACGCCTGCCAGCAGCGGCGCGAACAGTATGGCGATACCCGCCAGTATGCCGATAATGCCCTCTGCAATCAGCCATGCACGGTCCCTGTGGGGCGGCCTGTTGATGATGCCCACTATCAGAGCGAATATACCGTCCAACAGAGCATAGATGCCTATAAACAGAATCAGCAGTTCAGCTGCTACCAGAGGATCCAGTATCAGCAAGACGATGCCCAGGACAAGGGCGATCAGCCCGCGCAACGAGATCAGCCACCATCTTTTGACCATTGTCTCCAGCATTTCAACCTCCTATGGGAATACTCCAATCGTATTATATATTGTCAGCCCGTCACGCGGCTACTATAATGGTATATCCGGCCGACACCATGGATAACAAATTTATCAAGATAGCCGTCATACTGGTTATCGCCAGCTTCATCATCGTGACAATGGTTTTCCTCATCATCGTGCTGGCTGTCCGGGGACCGGAATGGCTGGGCAAATGACGTTTGAATAGACCGGGCGCCGCGGCAAATCAGCCGTGCTTGAGGAATTCCCCGTAGGTTACCATAGAGTCAAGCACCCTGGCCGCTTCGTCGGGCATGCCGTAGCAGATCATATTCTCCTTTGCGATGCAGCGCAGTATGTCCACATCGAGCCCACGCTCGCCGCGCGGCGTCGGCAGCTCTGCAGCTATAATGACGGGTTTATCGTATTTCCGGGATATGGCCTTCATCTCGCGGAAGGAATTGGTGTATGAGTCGACGATGAATTCGAAAAACTTCTTTTTCTCTTCCTCATTGGTGGATAGGCCCACCCTGGCGAAGTGCGGGAAGGGCACGCCCAAGGTCAGTACGCTGTCGGTCTGGTCGCACCTGGCCAGTATATCCACCACCCTTGTGATATTGTCGGCCGATCCGGCCACCAGGTCCACGGGATTGTTGCGGCTCCACCACCCTGGCAGGAATGAGTCCAGCTCCTTGATCACATCCTCCGGCAGCTTGATAACGTCCAGGCCAAGCCTGGCGCACGCGTCCGCTGCCAGAACGCCCCAGCCTCCACCCAGCGTGGCGATGCCCACCCTGCGCCCGCGCGGTATGGGATGGCAGATAAAGCCGTAGCCCAGGTTCATCAGCTCCTGCAGGTTGTTGGCCCTTATTATGCCCGCCTGCCGGCTGATGCCGTTGAATACCTCGGCCGATCCGGAGAGCGCCGCTGTATGGGACCTGGCCGCCGAGGCGCCGGCCTCGGTCTCCCCGACCTTGATCATCACGATGGGCTTTTTCAGGCTGGTTTTTTTAGCTATCTCGAAAAATCTGCGACCGTCCTTGAAACCCTCGATATAGCTGAGAATAACTCTGGTATTTTCGTCGCCCGCCAGGTACTCCAGAAAATCCTCGGTACGCAGGTCCGCCTCGTTGCCGATGCTGACCAGACGGCTTATTCCGAATTCTATGGCCATGGCCCGGCGCGCTATGGTCAGTCCCACATTGCCGCTCTGGGAGACGACCGCCATCTCCCCATCCGGAGGAAAGATCGGCGGCATCTGCGCATACAGTTTGGCCGAGGGACTGAGTATGCCGAAGCAGTTGGGTCCGATCAGCCTGAGGCCGCCCTGCCTGGCGATCCGCACTATCTCCTCCTGCACCGCCGCTCCGTCCCGTCCTACCTCGGCGAAGCCCGCGGTCACCACGACGCCGGCCTTTATGCCCTTGGCGACACACTCCTTTATGGTGTCGACCATAGCCGGGGGCGGGACCACGATGATAGCCAGGTCCGGGACCTCGGGTATCTCTTCTATTGTGCTATATACCTTCAGGCCCAGCACCTCTCCACCTTTGGGGTTGACCGGATATATATTGCCCTGGAAGCCGCCGGTACGTACATTAGCCAGGATGCGGAATCCCCATTTCTTAGTATCCGTGGATGCTCCCAGGAAGGCGAGCGAACGCGGCGCAAAGAAACGGTTGAAGTCAGTCATGAGCAGTCAGTCCTTTCAGAAAAATTGCGGCAGCGGATAACGGTCACATAAAACAGCAGATATTTTAACACCACCGGTAGACTGTAACAAATGGAGCGGCCCGGCCGGGCACGCTGCCTGATAGTGCAAACTGCTATAATAAGCCCGGGCACACCGGGAGTGAGAGGGTTAGCATGGAGATATGGAGAAAGCTGCTCAACCGTATGATGCGGTCCTCAAGGCTGGATTCCGGCTTCTTCGAAGAGATGGAAACCGAGGAGGACGCCCTGGCGCACGCCATCATGGTGGCCCTGATAGTCGGCGCGGCTACGGGCATAGGCCTCGGCCTAGCCGCCCTGATAGGAGGGGCGGGCGCCATCTGGTTCCTCTGGGGGCTGTTGAGCGGGTTCGTTGCTTCGCTGGCCGGATGGTACGCCTGGGTGCTGATCACCTTCTTCTGTGGCACAACCTTCTTGCGTGGGCCTGAAAAAGCCAGCCTGGGTGAACTGACCCGTACTCTTGGTCTGGCCAACTCTCCGGGCATACTGCGTATACTGGCCTTCGTCCCTATGTTCGGATGGATTATGCTGGCGCTGTCAGGCTTCTGGACGCTGGCCTCCGGCATAATCGCCGTAAAACAGACTCTTGAATTCGACACGGGCAGGGCTGCAGCCACGTGCATCCTCGGCTGGCTCGTGTACATGGCCGCGCTTGTACTCGTATATATATGGCTGCCCTCACCCTATAAGATACCGCATCTTTGACATCCTTCATCCGTGAGGCGCTGGAAATCTGCAGATAGGGACAGTCCTTGTTAAACACACTCGTTAAGAAATATAAAAAGGGCGATCTTTCCCCTCTTACGGTCATCGTGCCCACCACCTATGCCGGCCTTTCCCTGCGCCGCAGGATGGCTGAGGATAGGGGGCTGGTCAACGTCCGCTTTATGGCCCTGCCCCGCCTGGCCGAATATTTAGGCGCGCCTTCGCTGGCAGCGCAGGGCAAATCGCCGCTCACGCCGATGATCCGGCTGGCGGCCGTCAGGCATTTCGCCCGCGAAATGGCGGCCAGACCGCCCCTGGGCGCTGTGTCGCTTCACCCGCAGTTCCACCTGTATCTACGGCAGACTTTCAGCGAATTTAATAGACTATCTGAGAGCGATTTACACGGCCTGGAGGCCTCCGGAGAGGTGGTTCGCCAGGTCGTTGACTGGTACAGGAAATATATTAATCGACTAACGCCGTTTTACACGCGTGAGGAGCTCTACCGCGCAGCCTCCTCAGCCGTAAAGGACGGAACAGCGGTCGGAGCACTGCGCGACCTGGGCTTCATCGTCTTCTACGGTATGCCCCGCTTCACGCGCTCCGAGAGGGACCTCATTACGGGGCTGGCGCGGGCCGGGCTGTGCGAGGTCGTTCTTCCTATCATAGGGGAAGCGGAGGCCGATAGGCCGGCGATGTTAGAGGCCCAAAAGCTGAAGACGTGCGAGGTGCCTGTGCAAACACACCCATCCTTCGGAAATGGAGTCGCGGGCGCAAGCCATATGCTGGTTTCGCCCAGCGCGACCGAAGAGGTGCGCTGGATAGTCCGTTGTATCATGCAGGACGCCGGGGCAGGCCTGCCCTTCCACCGCACGGCCGTGCTTTACCGCAACACAGATCCCTATGCATCCATTATCGAAAGCCAGTTTGCCGCAGCCGGCATCCCGCTTTCCGGGCCCGACCCCGGAACGCTGCGTGATACTCCGGCGGGCAGGCTGCTGACCGGCCTGCTGGACGTGCTGGCCGGCGACCTCGACCGTGCCCGCCTGATGCACTGGATCGCCGAAGCGCCTGTGAGCGCGAAACAGGGACTCTACCCGGCATCGTCCGAGCTGGTCCGCTGGGAGGTGATATCCCAGGAGGCCGGCATCGTCTCAGGGCGGCGATCCTGGGTTGAGCGGCTGGCCGGTTACATTGATAGCAAAAAGGCCGAGTTGCATGACCTGCGGTCGGACGAGGAGGCCAGCCCGGCCCGCATCGCGGGCAGAGAAGGACAGGTACAATCCGCAGCCAGACTGCTGGAATTCGTCGGCGAAGTTGCTTCCCAGAAGCCGCCTGCAGAGGGCAGGCCCTGGAGCGAGTTCGCGGACTGGGCGCTGGCCATGCTGAAGAAGTTCGCGCACAGGCCGGATAAATGGCCCGAAACAGACCGGGAGTCTCTTGAGCGCGTGTGTGAAACCATCGGCGACATGAGAGGGCTGGACACCATCGAGGACGGCACAACCCTGGCCTCATTCCGCCAGATGCTGGACGATATGCTGGCCGCGGCGGCCGATAAACCGGGCAAGGTAGGAAAGGGTGTCTTCGCCGCCCCTCTCAAGATGGCCCAGTGCATGGATTTCGATACCGTTTACATCATGGGCATGGCGGAGGGCGCCTTTCCCCCGGCCAACGCCGACGACGCCGTGTTGCCCGACTCCGTGCGGGCCTCGCTGGATATGGAAGAAACCCTGCCACTGAGGTCTGAGCGCAGGATGGAGGAGCGCAGGCTTTTCCTCGAGGCGCTGGCCTCGGGGCAGAAGCGCATCCTATCCTGCTGCAAAGCAACGGCCTCCAATGAGCGCTCTCAGTATCCTTCGCCGTGGTTCGTAGCCGCGGCCTCGGCGCTGAACGGCAGCCCCTTGAGCACGTCAGCGCTGGAAAAGATGGGCAGCTGTTCCTGGCTGACCATCGTACAATCGCCCCGGCACGGGCTGAAGCTGGCAGAGGGCACATCCTTCGCCGATGAGCGGGATTACGAAATGAGCAGCCTGGCGCGCTGGCATGATGCGGACAGGCCGGTCCGGGACCACTTCCTCAATCCGCCGGGCAGCGCCGGCAGGCGCGTCCTGGACATGGAGGACGCCCGCAACAGCCCCCGCTTTACCGCCTGGGACGGCAACCTGACCGGGGCCAGGCAGGTCAGCCAAAGGCTGCGCATAGTGGACGGCGCCGCTTTTTCCGCCACGCGGCTGGAGAAATGGGCCGGCTGTCCCTTTAAATATTTTCTGGAGAACATCCTCAATATAGCTGTGCTCGATCCCCCCGAGGAGCTGCTGGAGATCGATCCCATGGAGCGGGGCTCGCTGCTGCACAGGGTGCTTGAGAGGTTTCACAATGAGTGCTCATCCGCCGGGATCGTGCCGGCCCACGGCGCCCCCTGGCAGAAAAAGCATCTGGCTTTGCTCACCGGCATCGCCATGGATGAATTCGAGGATGCAGGCAGGCGCGGCGTCACCGGCCATCCCCTGCTCTGGCAGGCGGCTCAAACCGAGATGCTGCACGATCTTTCCGTTTTCCTGCAGGAGGACAACGCGCTGCGCGCCTGTAACGTTTCAAAACCCGAGTATGCCGAGTACAGCTTCGGCATAGACGGCGATGCAAGGTCCCACGCCGCGCCCCGCGTGCGGCTGGCAGGGGGACTCACCATCAGCTTCCGCGGCAAGATAGACCGCATCGATTTCAATCCGGGCCGCAGCAGGGCCTGGGTGATCGATTACAAGACCGGCAGGGCGCGCAACCTGGATGTGTTCAAAAAGGACATGCTGATCGGCGGCACGCTACTGCAGCTGCCGGTCTACGCCCTCGCACTGCGCGCCGGTATGGACGAGGATTGTGTGATCGAGGCCATGTACTGGTACAACACGGGCCGCGGGGGCTTCAGGCGCATGGAGGTTCCGCTGGCAGAGGTCGAAAACAGATTCAGGGAGTGCCTGGACGTGATCATAAGCAGCATAGCCGCCGGCATGTTTGTGGCCAATCCCGGCCGCATCGAAAACGAAGACTTCGGAAGCTGCGGCTGGTGCGATTTCAAACGCGTTTGCCATTCAGACCGCCATATA
>JAQTLG010000109.1 GCA_028715025.1 Dehalococcoidia bacterium
CTCCATCCTCCCTGATACCTCCTCTTTTCCGTTTTACAGGCGGTATCAGTCCAAATTTTTCATAATAGTGCAGTGTATCTGCGGAAATGTTCAATTGTTCACTTACTTCTGCTATTGTCATTGTTCTACCTCCGCCAATAGCTTATACCTTGAAGTTAACTCCAAGTCAAGCCCCCTTCTAAACAGTTGTTTTCTTATCAGGGAAAGCTAATATGCTTTTAAGCAGCCATTTGTTATCTTTAAAAGTCTCGAAGAGTACACGGCGGAGTATTGAAGCAGTTGCGGGAGTGCTGGAATCAGCTTTTTTCTCTCAAACTGCAGTTCGCGGACTGTCCGGAATGGCCCTCCACGACATGTGATGCCGGTTACTTTCAACCTTCCGCTTTACCCCGGGCTACAGCTCAATGTGGAGGTCTGATCGAGCGTTTATGCAAAATCTTTATAGTAAAAAATACTATGGCGGACAGCAGAATGACTATGGCAATCAACCATGCAATTACGATCGGATTGCTCAGCAATACCAGGGGCGGGTACTGGAAAAATTGTACCTTTAAAACCGGCAATACAAGCAGGGTCCTGGCAATTTCGACAGGTGGAAAGTCCTCGACTTTACCGGTGGCCAGAACATATTTGCCCTGATTATCATTGCCGAATACTTCTACTTCGTATCGGCCTTCAGGGACCGTTGCTTCATACTCGGGGCCCCATAAATAATAATCGCCGCCGTATTCTTCATAAAACTCTTTCCAATCAACGGAATCGGCGTCCAGCCTGGCAAATTCAACCCTCACGCCTGCATCAACCCTGTATACAATAGCTGAATATTTACCTTGCGGATTTGAAGACGCTGGGACCAGTATATTTAAATATAGTAAGAAAGGCTTCTGTGATTCGATGATATAAGTATGGGGTGCGCCACTGAGGGTAGCATAGTATGCTTTTGAAACCTCCGGGTCGACCACTGTCACCGGATCTCCGCATACCAGCCTCGGTTGATGAGCATCGGCTGTCCAGGATTGAGAAACGGTAATAATAATTGCCATCAACAGGGCTATAACAAGTCTTTTTGGCATAGCATGGTTGGCCTGCGGCATCAGGCCGGCTGCTGTGGTAGATTTATCGATCATAATACACCGGGCGGGAGACGCTACCAATCATGAGGCTGGCAGGTCTGAAAAGTCTCTATCTCGCTGAACAGATTGTCGCGCGTAATCTTTATGCCATCCCTGGCGGACTTATACGATGCAAGGGTCCAGGCCATGGTGAGGTATGAGTCTTCCGGTGTGGCGCCCCAGGCGCCATCGATATAGTTTTTCAGTGTCTTCTCATCCCGGACTTTATCGATAAAGAATTTCATTTGCCGGTAAAACATTGTATTTTTCCTGCCGTAAGGCGACAGGGCAGAAGAATAAAGATTAAGGGGTATATTGGAAAGGCGGTATATCCCGACTTTCATTCCACGTTTCTGGTAAGCATGGCCGGCTTTGAAAGCGATCTTTCCCTTTTCTCCGTATATATATCCACGCTCAAAACCGTAAGGCCATCCCGTGCGGACGATATTCTTATCATAAAGAAAGACCGCGCCATTAGAGAGTCTGAAAGTGGCCACGGCTATATCCTCATAAGGGCGCGTATCCGGATAACACCTTTTGGTTTCGCATGAAACCTGTTCGATTTCCATTCCATAGAATCGGACGATGTCGATATAGTGCGGCGCGTGATCGAAAAAATCGCCTCCCCCGGCTCTGACGTCGCTGTACCTCCAGAAACCGAACTGTCTATCAACATCGAATCCATGTTGCTTGAGTTTCCGGGCAACATTCCCCAGCCAGCCACCGGAAAGATCCGGGATGAAAAAGTACCAGAAGATACTGATCTGGAAGATTCTTCCCAGGGCATTTTCCATCAGCAATTCTCTGACCCTCTGGTGCCCCGGTTCAAAGCGCTTGCAGTGGCCCATGAGAATATAGACGTTATGTTTTTTGCCCGCCTCGATTATCGTACGGCAGTCTTCAAGAGTCGTAGCCATCGGTTTTTCACACAGGATAGGAAGACCTTTTTCGGCCGTGTCTTCAACATGACGCGCGTGAAGCCATGGGGGTGAAGATATGACAACGGCATCCAGGTCTTCACGTTCAAGCATGGCACGGTGATCTTCGTAAACACCTTTCACCCTGTACTTTTTTGCGAAGAGCTCCCGGTTGTGCGGGTCGGGATCACTGATTGCGGCAATACAGGCCCTCCCGTCCGCCTTGATGGCCGGACCATGGCCCACCCGGCAGATATTTCCTGCGCCAATCAGACCTATCTTTGTTTTTTCGCCTTGTTTCATTCTTCTTCCCGGAGCTTTATAGTATCTTTTTATGATTATATCTGCTTCAATACGTTTTCCAGATACACCTTCGATTCAATTGCCCATGCGTCGATATCAACCGGATGTCCCGTATGTACCTGTACGGTCAAATCGCCGGAATACCCTGTTTCTTTAAGCGCGGAAAAGAAGACCTTCCAGTTAACCGAACCGTGTCCCGGCGGAAGGTGGACGTCGCCCTGCCCGACACCATCGTTATCGTTGCAATGAACATAGATAAGGTCCTTGCCGGCCTTGCGAACGGCATCGGAAAGATTGGGATCGGTAATGTTCTGATCTGCCGTATCAATCATGACTTTGCACTTGGGAGAATTAATCTCCCTCATCATTTGAAGCGCATCATCCAGCGTAACCATCACGCGTGATTCACACCAGGTGAGCGTATGAAGCGCCATCATGATGTTTTTTTCTTCAGCGCGCCTGACGACTTCACGCATACATTCACGGTTCCATTCCCACGCCTGTTCCCGCCGTGTTCCGTGGATCATGTGCCCGGAAATCATATTGACTATAGGGATCCCCATTTCGGCCGCCATATCAACGCAATCGATATAATATTCCACCGACTTCTTTCTGATTGCCTCCACGGAATGAGAGAAGTTGATGTGAAGCGCCAGTCCGCCTCCGTTGACCGAGAGCGCCACCGCTTCCAGACCGGATTCTTTGACTACTTTCATTACCTGTTGACGGGCCTTTTTATCATACAGGTCGGGGCCGAGATGAGGGCTGTATGCCCAGAAGTCAACGACTTTATAACCTATCCTGCCGATCCTCCTCACGGCCTCCTCCAGCGTTGTGTAGTCCAGGTATCCCATGGTACAAAATCCTAATCGCATAGCACTCTCCTCTGGTTTGATGTATTAATCCGGATTGCCCTCATCAGTTTCTCAATCAGGAGATTATTATCATATTGCCCCTGGGCAGCATACTATATCCTTATCTGTCCGGTTGTCAATGCACCCTCCGGCTTCAGCTGCAGCCGCGTTTTGTTATACTGAGAGAAATTTCATTATCTATAAAATGGGAGGTGACTGATATAAAAACGATCTATAAAGTCCTGATAGCTGCAGTCATAGCCCTGGTTGCCGGTGCCGCCATCGGTTTTGTCACCGTTAATCCCATTGCCGATTTGGTTACCAGTGGGAGCAATATAAAGAACGGACCCTGGTCCACCAACCTGGCCTACGGCAGCACCGGTGCAAACCCCTATGTCAAGGCCTGGGTCGCTGAAAACGGGCTTATGGCGGTGAGTGCGTCCTTAAGCATTTATTTGGACGCTTACACTGATGACAACGGGCAGCCGCTGGTCGCCAACTGCGACTACGTGATTCAGGGCCCTGCGCCCAAGTCGGGATATTGGAACATCACTGTTTACAATGAGAACGGCTTCTTGATCGCCAATGACGAGAATCGCTATTCGTTTAGCTCCACCGACATCCAGTTTGAGCCTGACGGCACTTTCAAAATATACCTCTCGGGGACACAGAAGCAGGGGAACTGGCTGCCGACCGGCAACGCCACAAAGCTGAACTTGTACCTGCGCCTGCATGACTCCGGGACTGCTTACTCGACCGCCGGTGCGCTGAAGGCAGCGCAGCTGCCGAACATCGTCAAGGAGGGCTGCCAGTAATGAAGAAGTTGATGCCCTGGATAGGATGGACGCTTCTGGCGATCATCGTTGTTGCCGCCATTGTAAATCTGATCGTTGCAGTCAACATTCCCACCGCCATAATGGAAGCAACGATTAACAAGAAGTTCAATTATCCCAGCAACCAGTGGATTTTCGAAGCACCGGTAACAGACAATAGCACGGATGTGGTCAGGCCGGCGCCTGATGATATCTATTCTATCTGTGTTTACGACGTGAGCCAGCATCCGCTTCGCGTGACATCTATGACAACTGAATATTGGACCATCTCCGCTTTTGCCATGAATACGGATAATTTCTTTAACCTTACCAGCTCGCAGGCGAAGACGAACCCGGTTGAAATTATATTGGTCTCCAGGGACATGACATACGAGGACCCAACGGGAAGGGCACAGGTCGTAACAGCGCAGAGCGACAAAGGCATACTAATGATCACGATGGTTATCCCCAATCAGGATGCTTTACCCGGCATTTTGAAGATCCAGAAGCAGACTACCGCCGAGCTGGTCGAATAGAATCAATAGGCCGTATAATCGGGCGTTATCTCATCGATTTTGACGGGCCGGTTTTCCTGCGCCGAACGGATGGCTGCCAGTGTACAAGTTACAGCGTGCATGCCGGTCTCGCCTCCATAGCGGGGCTCGCTATCGTTCAGGATGCACTCGATTAAGTGATTTACATGGTTCATGTGCCCCTGCGGATAGTAGTTGATGTCCGACTCCCATACGGCATCGCTGCCTTCATCGATGCACAGCCCCATGGTCTCCTTTCCCTCCCGGTGCAGTAAAAGGTGCTGCTGTTTGCCGTCCCACAGCAGGTTGCTGCCTCCCTCGCCCAGCACTTCGATGGCGCCACGCTCGCCCAGGATAAGGCTGCTGAAGCCCGTCATCTGGTCGTATTTCCCGTTGAGCTTCTCGGCACGCGCCCACAGGCCCTGCAGGTCGGTATCCTCGTATTTCCAGGTTATGATGGGGATATCTATATCCGGAATGCCGTAAACCTGGTAATCGAGGGGATGTTTATCGGGCATACACTTCGTCGTAGCTGTAACCGCATATATCTCATGTATGGGTATATCCTGCATGAAGTACTCCGCGGCGGAGAATAAGTGCACCGCATGGTCGAAAATCCAGGCATACTGTCCGCCGCAGGATTTCACGGGGTCCACCCGCCACTCGGGGTCCTTGCTGCTGGGCTCCAGCCTGATCCCCTTCCTCAGTACCCAGTTCCCGAAGCGCTGCCGTACCTGCAGCGGGCGGCCTATCTCCCCCGAGTCGATCAGCTCGCGGGCTTTGACGTGCGAGGTGAGAAATACATAGGTCTCGCCTACCAGCAGCTTTACGCCCGCGTCGCGCACAGCCCGGCAGGCCTTGATCCCGTCTGAAACGCTGCTGCAGAACGGCTTTTCACAGTGTATGTGCTTGCCCGCAGCTGCGGCCTGCTGCGTCATAATACCGTGCAGGTAGGTGGGTGTGCACAGGTCTATGATGTCGATGTCGCTATTGAGTAAATCTTCAAAGGATAAAATCTGCACGTCGAGTTTGTATTCATCCACATATTGACGGGCGCGGCGCGGGTCCGCATCGCTCACCGCCACCAGCTTTACATCCGGATGAAAAATATAGCCTGCCAGATGTGCCCTGCCCGCCAGGCCCAACCCGACGATGCCGGCCTTTAATATGCGTTTTCCAGCCATTTACACCGTCACTTCGAACCGGATGATTTATATTATATGAAAGCATGAACAAATACAATCAGCGTTCCACCCCTTTCACATTAGCGAGCAATTTATTTATAATCAATGCAGGGCGTTCCGGTTTGATCGGCGTGATTTTGGCCGTTGATTTAATATAAAATTCGCGGTATAAAGGAGTGATGCTGTATGAAAAATTTTCTGCATAATTTTCTGCTTCTCGCTGTATTGCTTGCCACAGTGAGCGCCGTATTTGCGGGATGTACTCCCGGGGTAAAACCTGTCCAGCAGGCTATTGATCCCCAAGAGGCACAACAAATAGCTTATGATGC
>JAQTLG010000110.1 GCA_028715025.1 Dehalococcoidia bacterium
CGGGTGAACCCAACAGGGGATACGAGTTCCATATAACGCGCAAGGATGGTAGCGTCTTATATACCGAGTCCTCGGTCTCCCTGTTAAGGAATGAGCGCGGTGAGCCCATCGGTTTCAGGGGTATCAGCCGCGATGTCACCGAGCGCAAAAGGGCTGAGAAAGCGCTGGAGGGAAGCGACCAACGCTACCGCGCCTTTATCGCCAACAGCTCCGAGGGCATCTGGCGGCTGGAGGTGGATCCGCCGGTATCAACATCGCTGCCCGAAAAGGACCAACTGCAACAGATAATAGACCGTGCCTGCGTGGCGGAATGCAACGATGCCATTGCACGTATGTACGGCCTGAAGAAGGCTGCCGACTTCGAAGGCACACGAATGAGCAAGTTCACCAGCCTGAACGATCCCCTGGACCAGCAACTCCTTAAAGACTTTATCCGTTCCGGTTATTCCCTTGCAAACGTGGAATCCCAAACTGTGGACAGTCAGGGAAAACAAAAATGGTTTTCCAACAGCCTTACAGGCATCATCGAAAACGGTTTTTTAGTCCGCGGTTGGGGAGTAAGGCGGGACATCACACAGCATATGCAGTCCGAGGAGAAGCTGGCCCAAAGCTACGCGGCGTTGCGCAGGACGCTGGACGGATCGATCAAATCCATAGCCAAAATGGTTGAGATGAAGGACCCGTACACCGCCGGGCACCAGCAGCGGGTGGCGGAACTGGCCAGGGCGATAGCTGCTGAGATGAACCTGTCGATTGAACAGGTCGAGTACATTTACCTGGCGGGGCTGATACACGACATCGGCAAGTTCTACGTGCCGGCGGACATACTCAGCAAGCCGGGAAAACTCACCCACATCGAGCTTGCCATAATACGTACACACTCCCAGGGCAGCTACGACATTCTATCTGAGATCGAGTTCCCCTGGCCACTGGCGCAGATCGCCTGGCAGCACCACGAAAGGCTGGACGGCTCGGGTTATCCTCAGGAGCTCCAAGGCGATGCCATCCTGCCGGAGGCTAAAATAATGGCAGTTGCCGATGTGGTGGAGGCCATGGCCTCCTTCCGTCCATACCGTCCGGCTCTGGGCATCGATGCCGCCCTGCAAGAGATCGAACACAACCGTGGCAGGCTTTACGGCGCCGAAGAAGTGGACGCATGCCTCAGGCTATTCAGGAAAAAAGGATTTAAGTTTACTGCGATCGTTTAACTGTAGATCATGCCTCTGCGCAGGCAACAACCGTGTAAAAAAGATATAATAAGCCTCCGGAAGTATCCGCAACTTAAACTGGAAGACCGTGGATTTAAACTTAATCTTCATCGGCTTCGTCATACTGGTCGCCCTGGCTTTTGATTTCACCAACGGCATGCATGATGCCGCCAACTCCATCGCCACGGTGGTCTCCACCCGCGTCCTGTCCCCCAGGCTGGCGGTTATCTGGGCAGCCTTCTTCAACTTCGCCGCGTTCCTGATCTTCGGCACGCTGGTGGCCGAGACTATCGGCAAGGGTATGATCAACGTCAACTCCATCAACGAGACGGTCATACTGGCGGCATTGCTGGGAGCGATAAGCTGGAATCTCATCACCTGGTACCTGGGTCTACCCAGCAGCTCCTCACATGCGCTGATCGGCGGTTACGCAGGCGCGGCCATCGTAAAAAGCGGCTTCGGTGTAATCATTCCCGCGGGTTGGTACGCTACTCTGATTTTCATCATCCTGGCACCGGCTATCGGACTCGTTTTGGGTTATGTATTGAAGGTATTGACGTCATGGATGCTGTGCAGGCAGCGGCCGGGCCTGGTGAACAGGTGGTCGCGCATAGCTCAGCTCGTTTCCGCTGCGCTCTACAGCCTGGGACACGGGGGCAACGATGCGCAGAAGACCATGGGCATCATCACCAGCCTGCTCCTGGCAGGGGGATTGCTCACCGAGTTCCAGGTGCCGATCTGGGTTGTGCTGCTTTCATATGCCGCCATCGCCCTGGGCACCCTGACAGGGGGATGGCGTATCGTGAAGACCATGGGGCAGAAGATAACCCGGCTAAGGCCGGTCGACGGCTTCTGCGCCGAGACTGCCAGCGCTTTCTCCATCTTTCTGGCCACTCACCTGGGCGTGCCGGTCAGCACGACCCACGTGATCACCGGAGCCGTCTCGGGCGTGGGATCGGCCAACCGCTGGACAGCCGTCCACTGGGGTGTGACCCTGCGCATCGTCTGGGCCTGGCTGCTGACCATACCCGGCGCAGCGATCATTGCAGCCATCCTCTACTACCTGCTGCAACTGATGATGGGGCAGGCCCTTTTCTAAGCGCCAGGTAATGGTCGCAATGGCCCGACATAAACGCCCTTTATCTATTGAACCTGGTGGAAACCAACTTGTATATCTCGGCTGCCACGACTATGGTGAGGGCACTGGACAATGCTACCACCCAATCTTCCACAGTCAGTGAATATGTATTGAAAGCGCCCTGCAGGAAGGGAAGATAGACCACGAGAACGAGCAGCGTTAGCTCCCAGCTTACAGCAGCCAGCAGCCACCTGTTCTGATTTACGCCGAGATTGAAGATCGACCGCTCCAGCGAACGGCAATTGAAGGCGTTGAGGAACTGTATGATGATGAGGGTAACAAAACACAGGCTCTGCGCCTCCAGAAGACTCTCGCCCCGGTTCAGTGCCCATACAAAAACGAAGATAGAAGCCAGGCACGTCCAGATCCCCATGATAACCATATAGCTCACTGTATTGCGAGTGAAAACGGTCTGGTTTCGCGGGCGAGGCTTTCTAAACATGACATCTTTGGAGTAGGGGTCAACGGCCAGGGCCAGGGCAGGCAGCCCATCGGTGGCCAAATTGACGTAGAGTATCTGCACAGCAATCAGCGGCAACGCGCCAGCCGGTATGCCCAGGAGAGGACCCAGCAGTATGGCAGAGGCCATGAGCAGTATCTCACCGAGATTGCAGGAAAGCAGGAATACCAGGTATTTCTTGATGTTGTCATAGATTGCCCGCCCCTCCTCCACCGCTGCCACTATCGAAGCGAAATTATCGTCGGTTAGAATCATATCGGCGGCTTCCCGGGTAACGTCCGTGCCTTTAATGCCCATGGCTATGCCGATGTCCGCCTTTTTGAGCGCGGGCGCATCGTTGACACCGTCCCCCGTCATGGCTACCACGTGTCCTTTGCGAGCCAGCGCTTCTACCACGCGCAGCTTATGCTCCGGCGAGACCCTGGCATACACATCGACTTTCTCCGCCGTACTATTGAACTCATCCTCAGACATGCCATTTATCTCGTCACCCGTCAGCGCCATTCCCCCCTTCATGATGCCCAGCTCGCCGGCGATGGTAACCGCAGTCAGCTTATGGTCGCCCGTTATCATGATGGTCCTTATCCCTGCCTGATCGCACACCCCGATGGACCCCTTCGCTTCCGCACGCGGCGGATCTATCATACCGCCCATTCCTAGCAGCACCATGCCGCGGACCTCTGACTCCTCGGTACTAAACTCACCGGGCAGCAATTTATAAGCCGTGCCCAGCACCCTCAGCGCTTCAGCCGCCATCTGATGGATCTTGCCGTGTATCCTAACGCGCTCATCCTCATCCAGTTTAACCTCTCTCCCGTCACGATAAATATATTCGCAGGCCTTGAGGATAACCTCGGCAGCTCCGTTTGAATATGCCACAACACCTTCCGGCTCACGGTAGGCCACCACCATCCTCTTGGTTTCCGAAGTGAAGGGTATCTCACCCACCAGCGGGTTATCGTTGCGGGCCTGGTAATCCATCAGTCCCGCCTTGGCCGCTGCCACCAGGAAAGCGCCTTCAGTAGGGTCTCCCTTAATCTTCCAGCGATCGTCCTCCTGATACAGCTTGGCATTGGCGCAGAGGTTGGCCGCCTTTAAATATTTCTGCAGCACGGGATCGGCCGGATCAAGCCTGTTGCCATCCCTGTAAAACTCTCCCTCCGGCTCATATCCGGTGCCGGAAACTTCTATAAACTGACCGTCCAGATAGATCTTTTTCATCGTCATCTGGTCCTCGGTCAGCGTGCCGGTCTTATCGGAGCAGATCACGGTGGTACATCCCAGCGTCTCAACGGCCGATAGCCGGCGCACCAGCGCATGGCGCTTGACCATGCGTCTGACGCCCAGCGCCAGCGATATGGTTACCACAGCAGGCAGCGCCTCGGGCACAGCCGCCACGGCCAGGCTGACGCCCCAGATAAGCATCTCCAGCGGAGGATGACCACGCCAGATGCCCATGCCGGCCAGCACAGCGCACAGTATCAACGCGCCGATGGCTATATATTTACCGATGCTATCGAGATTGACCTGCAGAGGAGTCCTCTCCTCCTTGACCTCCTTCAACATGCGCGCTATCTTGCCGAATTCCGTCCCGCTGCCGGTTTCGACCACCACCGCTTTGCCCCTTCCGTAGACAGCCACCGTGCCGGAAAATACCATGTTTATCCTGTCGCCCAGGCTGGCATCGCTATCTATCGGGTCGCAGTTCTTCTCCACAGCATTGGACTCTCCAGTCAGCGGCGCCTCGTTAGTCCTCAGATTTACCTCATCAATGACACGGGCGTCGGCGGGAACCATGTCGCCCATGGTCAGCAGGATGACATCACCCGGCACCAGCTCCCTGGCGGGCACATCGGTCTCCACCCCACCCCTCAACACCGAGGCCAGCGGCGCCGCCATACGCTTGAGCGCCTGGATGGCGCGTCCCGCCCGGTATTCCTGGAAAAAGCCCAGCCCGGCGGCGAATACGATGATGACGAAAATCACGATGGCGTCGGTGACCTCGCCCAAGAATGCAGAGAGCGCGACTGCGATCAGCAATATGATGATCAGGACGTTCTTGAACTGCTCGAGCAGCAGCTTCCACGGCGAAACGCTGTCATCACCCTGCAGCTCGTTGTACCCGTATTTCTCCAACCTTGAGGCGGCCTCTTCATGGCTCAGTCCACCGCTACGGGAATTTAATCTGACCAGTGTTTCATCAGCAGACAGGTTATACCAGGGATCTCTCTTGTCGGAATTCATTTGCAGCTTCCTCTCGATATATCGTCCGGCTCAACGCATAATTATAGCAGTTGCGCATTATGCCGGGCATTTTGACATACCTGTGATTCTATGTTAATGTTTAATCCATGGTTAATTGCATAGGGCCCCGCTGGTTTTACGCCTATTATTACTTTACGCCCGGCCGACTGCCTGGGGGACGATGCAACATACCTGAATTTTAAATAGCTGTAAGATAAGAATACCAAGAAGGGCCCTCCAGGCGGAGGGCCCTTCTTTTTTTACACAAAAATTTCAGGGAGGTACACATACAATGATGATAATGAAACGCGACGCCACGGAAGAGGAGATCAAGAACGTGATCAGGGAGATCAAGGTTCACGGCCTCAAGGCTGATGTCTCGCGGGGGGATTTCAGGACGGTCATCGGCCTGGTGGGCGATGAGCGTAAGGTGCCCTTCGATAACTTCGCCATACTGCCCGGCGTCAAGGAGGTGGTCAAGATCGAAACCCCATACAAGCTGATCAGCCGGGAGTACGGGCGCGCGACCGAGGGCAGCAACGGACTGCGCCGCACCATTGATATAGGTAACATCCATATCGGCAACGGTGAACCAATCATCATGGCCGGCCCCTGCGCGGTGGAGAATAAAAAACAGCTCTTCATGATCGCAGAGGGCATTAAAAAGGCGGGCGCACACATCCTGAGAGGCGGGATATTCAAGCCCAGGAGCTCGGTCCACTCCTTCCAGGGACTGGGTGGCACCGACCGAAAAAGCGCAGAACAGGCGCTCAAATGGATGCGCGATGCGGGCAGGGAGTATGGACTGCCCGTGGTCACCGAGGTGAGGGGAGAGGACCACGTGGACCTGGCGGCTGAATACGTTGATATACTTCAGATCGGACCGCGTAACATGTACAACCAGGACCTGCTGGCCAAGGTCGGCAAGAAGAACAGGCCCATACTGCTCAAGCGCCATTTCGGCGCCGGCATAGAGGAGTTCCTCTCCTTTG
>JAQTLG010000111.1 GCA_028715025.1 Dehalococcoidia bacterium
ACTCAGTAGCTCGTACTCCTTTCGCGAGAGTTTCACAGGTTCGCCGTCCACGTGCACCTCTTTCTTGGCCTCATCGATTTTAAGCCAGCTGACATCCGTCGCTACGGCCCTTTGGACCACGCCCGCCCCCTTTCCCCCCAGTAGATTGGTGCTCTCCGTCTCTTTGAATATTAACAGCGAGTGCGCCGGCCCCGCTGCCATACCCAGCCCGATCTTGCAATTGTGTTTCAGGCCATACAACCTGCCCGCCAGTATTCTGTCGTCATTGAGCATAGTTCCATTCGTGCTGCCCAGGTCTCTTATCTGATAACGGCCTTCCTTTTCGAGTATCTCGACATGCCGCCTGGATACCGCCTCGTCATTTAATTCGATATCCGGTTTATACTGGGGAGTACGCCGGCCGACGACCGTGGCAGCCTGCCTGAGGGTAAAAATCTTGCCGATATCTTCGGGGTCGCCTTTCTTGACTATAATGAAAGCCACAACAGGCCTCCTGCTATATGCAGGCTGTATTTCCTCTTGCAGTATAATATATCAAGGGCAACCTTCATAAAGAATTAATATGTCAGATTTATATTAGGTATTCGTCAGAAAGCTGTCAAGCAGTCATTTTTTTAACAGCCTAGAATTATGTGATCGTAATGGAAGAGATAATCGATGTCAGCGTCATCTGCCCGGCCTGCCAGGGCTTGAACGGAGTCGGCAGCTTCTTCTGCTATAGTTGCGGAGAGTACCTGGCAGGGGAACAGGAATGTACAGGCAACAGCGCTGTCATGGAAGAAGCTGCTGAAGCTGCAGCGCAGGGGGCCGTAGCCAGGATGATCATGCCGGGAGGCGAGGAGATCATTCTCACAGACAATCCACAGTTCATCCAGCGCAGTAACTTCGAGGGCAAACTCCCGCAGGATGCGCTGATGAGCGTCTCCAGACAGCACCTGCTGGTAACGCGTGATAACGGCACTTATTTTGTCCAGGACCACGGGCGCGACGGCACCGGCAGCACCAATCACACACGGGTAAATAATATCGATATACATCATAAAGGCAGACAGGCCCTCAGGGATGGCGACAGCATAGAGCTGGCCAGACAGCCGGGAGCCACGCTCATCTTCAGGTTGAATTAATATGCAAATGAAGGAGATTTGATTGGAGACCGGTTACGGCTGGGACACCGGCCTGGTGCGAAAACTCAACGAAGACAGTGTTTTCAGCAGCACCTTTGATCTGCGTACTCATGCAGGTACGGTATCGGCCGGCCTGTTTGCAGTGGCGGACGGCATGGGCGGACATGATGCCGGAGAGATAGCCAGCGACCTGGCTATCAGGATATTCCAGGCCGAATGTATCTCCAGCTTGTTGGCCCGGCAGGTAGCGCCCGGATTGCCGCTGATGGCCTCCGCCTTCAATAAGGCTAACGACGCCGTCCTCGAAGCTGCATCGGAAAGGTCGCTGCAGGGAATGGGTACCACTCTCACCGCAGCCCTTATTACGGGCCAGGACATGTACGTTGCCCACATAGGGGATTCCCGCTGTTATATTTTCAATACCAGGGAGATTATTCAGGTCACAACGGACCATTCGGTGGTACAGGAGATGGTAGATACCGGACACATATCGGCGGAGGAAGCGCTGACACATCCGCGCCGCAATGAGATAACACGCGTGCTGGGGTACAGCGCCGACAGTGCGCCGGACCTGATACAAATCAAGCTTTATGCCGGGGATAACATACTGCTGTGCTCGGACGGCCTGTGCGGGGTGCTTTCTGCTGACAGAATCGAGGAGACGGTGCTTGCCTCCCAGAGTCCCGCGCAGGCTTGCGCGGACCTGATCTCTCAGGCCAACCTGGCCGGCGGTCCCGACAATATATCGGTTATTATCGCCAGGCCCGGCGGTCTACCTTCCTGGCAGGCGATGCTGTCGGCAAAGACGGGGGTAAAAACAGCCTGATGGACGATCCGACCATCTTTGTCATAGTCTTCGCTTTATTATTCACCAGCGTGCCGGTCACGGTGGCCATTATCCAGGCGATCCAGCGGCACAAGGCGAACACCTCAGCCCGGCGGCCACAGCAGCAGCAAGCCCAGCCCGAAAGGAAGCACCGCATCAACAGTCGCTACGAACTTAAAGCGCCGACCTTCAAACAGGGAGGCATGGCCAACATCTGGCTGGCCAGAGACCGCACCAGCGGCAGGAAATGCATCATCAAAACGCCCCGCAGGGGCACCACCATGGACAATGTTTATCTGGACAAGCTGCGCCAGGAAGCCGCTTTCCTGAAAAGACTGCAGCATCCCAATATAGTCACGTACCTGGATGATTTCTATTACAAAGGAGAATTCCACCTGGTACTGGAGCTCGTAACGGGTGAACCCATCATGTCGTCCTCCCCCAGGACATCGGCCGGCGAGCAGAAGCTCCTGACCTGGGCCGGCCAGGCGCTGGACGCCCTGGCCTATATCCACGCCGCAGGTATTGTGCACAGGGACGTCAATCCCAAGAATATCATGCTCAGCGGAAACGGCGGCATCAAACTGATCGACTTCGGCACAGCCAAAAGCCTGGAGAGTATGAAGAAGGATACGGTCAAGACAGATCCCTTCACCCAGATAGCCAATAAGGGTTTTGATATACCGGAATTATTCATAGGCGGCGAGAGCGACCAGCGCTGCGACCTGTGCGGCCTGGCGCAGACCTGTATCTACCTGCTCACGCTCAGGCAGCCCAACGACCTGTGCACAGAGCTGATACGCACCAACTGGCCGCGAAGCTACACCGAGGCCGGCAAGGTGGCGGACTACATGATCTCGGCGGGTATCTCGGCCAGGACATCGCGGTGCCTGGCTCAGGCTATTATGTTTTCCCCGGGCAGCAGATTTGCCAGCGCTGCGGCCATGCGGTCAGCGCTTCTGTCTGCAAATGAATGCGAGGTGAAAGAAGTGGGGGTATCCAAATGAGACGGCCGGTGCCGGCATTGATATTTACGCTGGCCGTTCTGCTCGCTTCCCTCGGCGCAGTTGCCCTCACACATGTATGTGCATATGCCATGGGCGCGCCGACCGACAACTTCACCATACCGGATCCCATGGATGATACCCAGCATAATGAGATTAAACCGCCCGTTAATTTCATATTGCACAGCACTACTGCACTGCCTTCAGACGCATCGCCCGGTCTGGTTGCGGCTATACACGGGACATCCGCCGAAGGCGGCGCCAGCTTCACTGGCGACGAGCAATGGTACCTCGATGTCGATATCAATATGCCGGGCTGGTTGTATATATATGAATACTACCCGTCGGCCAGCGAGGACCAGGGCAGATGGATTGCCTACAAATGGCAATTGAAAGAGCAGGGCCGATGGAGGCTCGGGCCGTTCCGGCCGGGCGAGGACGAGTTGGAGGGCCAGCATATCTACAGGCTTTTCTTTTACGGAAACGGCCAGTGGGCGGCGGACAGCGGTGAAGCGCAGAGAAGCCACCTTGTCTACTGGAACTACGTCAAGGGCGTGGAAGAGCCGGCTCAGCCGGTCACTCCTTCAACACCCGAGCAGCCTGCCGTAGCGGACAACAATTTGCTGAAATTCATAACCAATCCCCTTTTCCTGCTGATTGCTCCTTCCGCCCTGGTTATTATAGTGCTACTGGCACTGTACGCGCGACGCCGCATCCGCGAACGGAATTATGTCCAGCATACCGCACAGCAACCGCTGGTGGAATTGCTTGAGCAGCCGGGTATTACACCAAAAGCTCAGCTGCACGGCACAGCCAGGGGCATCCTGGAATTACCCAACGGATTAAATATTCGGCTGGGCGAAGAAAGCGAGATAATCGGACGTGCCCGGGTCGCCAGGTCGCTGGGACTGGATGAACTGGGGATGATATCAAAGCAGCACTTCAAGATCAACTTCACAGACGAGAAGGCTTTCATTGAAGACATGGGCAGTGCCAACGGCACTGCCGTCAATGCTGCCAGTATTCGTGACTCAGGCCCGGTGGAATTAAACGACGGGGACGTAATCGAGATTGCCGGCAAGACCAGCCTGAAGTTTCGATCCAACCATTAGCCGCTTCACTCCTTCACGAGGGCCATGCCCGGTACCCGGCCCAATACAGGCATCTATCTTTTTATCAGGTGTTTGTCAGAAACCTGTCAGGCGAGGGTCAAGCAGAGTGTGTAATGTGCGCTTATACTTAATAAAGATACAGTGACCACCCGGGAGGTGCTTTATACATATGAAAAAGATAGTTACCCCGTTGCTGATCGTGTGCATGGTTTTATCAGCCGCGGCTGCAGTCTTTTCACCGGCTCAGGCACAGCCATCGCCGCCACTTAATCCCGATGAAAGCTGGCAACCGCCGGACGAGGGCGGGGAAATGGTCGAGCCGCCGGTCGGTGTTGACACGTACAACCAGACCTGGCCCGGTCTTCAGATGACGGTCCCTCCGTCGCCTCCGGCAGGAGCAGCAGGGTCCATCGTGAACGCTTACCTTGTTACCAGCTACGGCCAAACGCTTTACAACCTTTATCGTAACGACCTGTGCTACCTGCTTGTTTCGTTTAACGGCCCGGGATACTTCTACCTGTGGGAATACTATCCGTCGGGGACAACACCATACGGACACTGGCTGTGTTACAGATGGTACAGGCCTTACGCGGGCGTATGGCGAATCGGGCCGTTCAGTGCCGAGTCCTGGGATCCCGACGGGCTCTACGTCTGGAAGATGTGGTACAACTCCGGCTTCTCCTGGTCGGAGCGCACTCTGAGCTTCAATTACACTCGGGGAAGCATTTCGCCTTACAGCGGGCCGTCACCCAGGCCGATCTATCAGCCGGTGATCAATTCCTTCAGCGCAAATGCATCGTCGGTAGATGTCGGACAAACTGTCACGCTGACCTGGACCACGAGCAACGCCAGCAGCGTTACCATATCACCCGGGATAGGAACGGTGGGGACATCCGGATCGACAACCGTCACACCCGGCGTAACCACCACATATACACTGTCGGCTACGGGCAACTCGGGAAGCACAGTAACGTCTTCCGCCACCATTAACGTTATACCGAGGGTATCGCCAACGTTGAGTGTGCAGCAACCCACCATACAGTCCGGGCGGTCCACTACGCTTTCATGGAACGCTCCCGCCGCCTTACAGGTGTACATCGACGGACTGGGTAATTTCGATGCCGCGGGCACAACGATGGTAGCGCCCAATCAAACGACCACGTATAACCTCACCGCCACTTATATCGACGGCACGACGCAGACGGCAGCCGTTACCGTCACCGTCGAGCAACCCTTCTACCTTCTTTACGGCCTCCTGGCGCTGCTGGCTATAGCCGCCATAATAATAGTCGTTATGATGGTGAAAAAACCCCGTTCTCCGAAGTCGCCGCATACAACGGCTGCCAACACAGGTACCGCTACATCCGGCGCCGCTACATCGACAGCGGGCACGTCTGGGGCGTCGACTTCCATCACAGACGCTCCTCCGGCCAAGCTTATCATGCCCGATGGCGGGGAGATGCTGCTTGCCGGCAATACCAGGACGCTGGGCCGTCAGGACTTTGAAAAACTGCTGCCGTCGGATCGTGCATCTTTCATCTCCAGACAGCACATCAACGTTTGGTATGAGGATGGAAAATACTACATCGAGGATTCCGGCAGCACCAACGGCACCAGGCTCAACGGTTCTGATATTCGCGACAGCGGCAAACAGGCCCTTGTGGACGGCGACGTCATTGAGCTGGCCGATAAATTGAGTATCACCTTCAAAATATAGTAATCATAGTAATCAAAGAGGAGGTTAAAATGATTGCTCAAAAAACTGTGCAGTTGCTGGCGGCAGTGCTGTTAATCTGCTCTGCCATAATGCTGCCGCTGGCACCCGCCTCTGCGGACGACGCGCCGGCGTCATTGGAAACTTCCGTAGCCACGGAGACAACAATACCGGCTGTTGTGGAGGAGGCAACC
>JAQTLG010000112.1 GCA_028715025.1 Dehalococcoidia bacterium
TCTGGCACAGGAGGAAGGGTACTACGCAAAGGAAAACATCAAAGTCACCTTTCTCGAAGGAGAGAAGGATCTCGCCATCGTACAGCGCATCGTCTACGATAAGGCGGATTTCGGTGTGATTGCGCCTGAATCCGTCCTGATGGCGCGCAGTCAGGATCAACCGGTAACCGCCATTGCTGCTATATACAGGCAATCACCAATAGTCTATGTTGCCTTATTCGACTCAGGCATACAGCGCCCCCGGGACTTTCTGGGGAAGACGGTGGCCACTCTGGATGCCAGCGGGTCACAGCAGGACCTCCAGGTGCAATTCTATATCATGATGAAAAGGCTGGGGCTGGATATCTCCAAAACAAAACTGATAGCCTGGGATCCGGTCTTTACGACGTTTTACGGCCATGAGGCGGATATCACCTCCTGTTATTCGAATACAAGCCTGATCGAGATGAGACAAAAGGGATTAAAGCTCAACCTTATCTGGCCAAGCGACTACGGAGTTTACTTTTACTCGGATCTGGTGGTAACCAGAGAGAGCCTGATCAAAGAGAATCCCGGCTTGGTGGCCCGCTTCCTGCGCGCCACACTCAGGGGCTGGCAGGACGCCGTTGAGGACTACGAGCAGGCCATACCTGCAGTGCTGAAATATAACAAGGACAAGGACCCGCAACTACAGGCGGCGATATTGGAAGCCCAGCTGCCGCTGGTGCATACCGGGGACGATTATATCGGCTGGATGAAGCCGGATGACTGGCAGGCTATGTATCAGATCCTTCTGGATTACGATCTGCTGGCCAAGCCGTTCGATGTAAACCTGGCCTATACCATGCAATTCCTGAATGAGATCTACGGAAGTGAAGGCAAGTGAACGTAAGGTCGAGGATAACCCTGCTGTTCGTGCTGCTGGCGGTCGTGCCGGTGGTAGTTGTGGGTTTCCTGGCCTACTACACCGGGCGGCAGTCCATCGAGCAGGTTGAAATCAATCACCTGGTATCCACCAACCTGATGAAGAGCAGCGAGTTGACCAGGTGGATCGAAGCCTATCAGCAGAGAATGGAGGAGTTGGCCCAGCGCCCGTTGATAGCGCAGTACTCTGCAATAGTAGTAGCCTCGGATCCCAGTGATCCCGCCTATGATCTGGCGCGTCTGAGCCTGGAGGAGGATCATCTCAAACCGCGTATCAAGCCCAGGGGCGGTTTTACCGAAGTATCGGTGATCAGCCCTGATAAAGGTATTATCATGGCCTCCAGCGACGAAATGCAGGAAGGGAAATATTATGCCAACCAGCGTTTTTTTGCAGAGGGGAAACTGCATACTTACACGCAGGGGGTTTTTTACTCGCTTCCAGTGCAGCAGACCACGATGATGGTCAGCACCCCGATCAATGACAAGAAGGAGAAACTGGTTGCTGTGCTGGCCGGGCGGCTTGACCTGCGTGACCTCTCCTCTATTATGTCCGCGCAGAGCGGCCTCAGCCAGAGTGAAAAAACCTACCTGGTAAATAAATCCAATTTCTTCGTTACCGAGCCATATTCCGGAGAAGGCTATGCTTTGAAGAAAACCGTTCGGACCGAGGGGGTGCAGGCCGGCCTTTCGGGTAACGACGGGGTCGCTTTCTATAATGATTACCGCAATGTCCCTGTAATCGGCGCTTATAAGTGGCTGCCTGAGTACAACATGTGCCTGATCACAGAGGTGGACCAGTCTGAAGCCTACGCCCCCATCAATTCCATGGCAATGACCATGCTTTCCATCGTCTCTCTGCTGGCGTTGATAGTGCTGGCAGCCGGTTTCTTTCTGGCCCGCACCATCACCCAGCCGTTGGCCCGTCTGGTCGCCGGAGCTGCTGAGATAGGCCGCCATGGGCATCTTGACCGCAAGGTTGGTACCGAGGACAAGGATGAGATCGGAGAGCTGTCCAGGGCGTTCGACCGTATGGCCATGGAGTTAAAGATGACAACTGTGTCGATCGATGAGCTGGAGCGGCGCATCCATGAACGTACGGCCCAGCTTGAAGCGGCCAATCGCGAACTGGAGGCCTTTTCCTATTCGGTCTCACATGACCTGCGCGCCCCCTTGCGGGCTATCGACGGTTACACGCGCATCCTGCTGGAGGATTACCAGCAATTACTGGATGACGAAGGTAAAAGGATCTGCTCTGTTATATCCGAGGGTGCGCATAAGATGAGCGATCTGATCGATGATCTTTTAACGTTTTCACGCCTGGGCAGGTCTGCGCTTAATCCATCCAACATAGATATGGAAGCAATGGCGGGAGCGGTTTTCCAGGAATTAACCACGGCGCAAAGCCGCAAACGCATCGATTTTCAGGTGGATTCGTTGCCGCCTGCGGTGGGTGATCCGGCGTTACTAAGGCAGGTGTGGGTAAATCTGCTCTCCAACTCCGTCAAGTTCTCACAGAAGAAAAAACGTGCTGTCATCAGGGTGCGCGGCGAGAAATCTGAGAACGAAACTGTCTACTCGGTGCAGGATAATGGCGTCGGCTTCGATATGCAATATGTCGATAAGCTCTTTGGCGTGTTCCAGCGGTTGCACAGCGTTAAAGATTTTGAAGGCAACGGGGTGGGGCTGGCCCTGGTCCAGCGGGTGATCCTTCGCCATGGTGGCCGTGCCTGGGCTGAAGGTGAAACAGGCAAAGGCGCGACTTTTTATTTTACACTTCCCCACCAGGGCATGATATGATGAGCCATATGCATGCCGTAGACGTTTTACTGGTCGAGGACAACCAGCAGGATGCGGAACTAACTATAAGGTCGCTCAAGAAGCACAAGCTGGCAAACAATGTCTCTGTGGTTGAGGACGGAGCGGAGGCGCTTGATTTTATCTTCTGCCGGGGCAAATATGGCGAGCGTGACATCAATCATCCACCGAAGGTAATTTTTTTAGACTTGAAGCTGCCGCTGGTCAGCGGGCTGGAGGTATTGCGGGCAATCAAGCAGGATGCCCGCACCAAAGCAGTCCCGGTAGTGGTGGTGACGTCATCACGCGAGGACCCGGACGTCAAGGCCGCATACGAGCTGGGCGCCAACAGCTACGTGGTGAAACCGGTGGACTTTGAGTCCTTCACGGAGGCCATCGGCAGCCTCGGCCTTTACTGGCTGCTGATCAACCAGCCACCGAAATAAGTTTGCAGGTGCAAATAGGAACGTCTTAAACAGGCTCATGAGTGAGATTATCAAAATACTGATAGTAGAAGACAATCCTGCTGATGCTGAACTGTGCCAGAGGGAAGTGCGTAAGGTACTGAAATCATGCCTGTTTGAGGTAGTGGACACACGCCCGGCATACCTGGCGGCGCTCAGCAAGTTCCAGCCGGATCTCATACTCAGTGATTACAGCATGCCCAGTTTTGACGGGATGTCCGCATTAGGACTGTTGCAGAGACATTCACCCCAAACGCCTTTCATTATTGTTACCGGTTCAGTCAGCGAGGACGTGGCAGCCGAAAGCATGAAAGCCGGCGCGTGGGATTACATTATCAAAGAGCATATCAGACGTCTGGGACCGGCGGTGGTCAATGCGCTGGAAAAGAAGCAGACACTGATCACCAAACGCAAGGCAGAGGATGAGCGGGAGGCCGCTTACCAGGCCCTGGACAAAGCCTTGAAGGGTTCCATCAACGCCATGTCCAAAATCGTTGAGATGAGAGATCCTTACACTTCGGGGCATCAAACGAGAGTCGCCGATCTATCTGCGGCAATCGCCAGGGAATTAAAGCTCACCGAAGAGCATATCAAGTATTTACACATAGCGGCGCTCATTCATGATATCGGCAAAATATACATACCGTCCGACATCCTGAGCAAGCCCGGCAAGCTGCGCGATATTGAATGGGAACTGGTGAAAATCCATGCGCAGGGAAGCTACGATATTTTAAAAAACATTGAGTTTCCCTGGCCGGTGGATCAGATAGCCTGGCAGCATCATGAGAGACTGGACGGCTCGGGATATCCCCGGGGTCTCAAAGGCGGCCAAATTTTACTGGAGGCAAAAATACTGGCTGTGGCCGATGTGGTTGAGGCCATGTCATCTCACAGGCCTTACCGCGCGGCGTTGGGCATTGAAAAAGCGCTTGAAGAGATCACTCAGAATAGGGGAGTTCTCTATGATCCCGACGTCGTTGACGCCTGTTTGAAGCTGTTTAAAGAGAACAGGTTCAAATTAGAATATAGTACATGATTGCGGTTACGCCGCTCATCCAGGGCAGTTCACTAATATTTAGCGGCGTCCGCTGTGCCAGGAGGTCGAACCATGGAGATCATCGAAGCCATTAATTTACGCTATAGCGTGCGCGCTTTCAAGCCGGATCCCGTGCCCAGGCATATACTGGAGGAGCTGCTGACCGTTTCGCAGCGCTCTCCCTCCTGGGCCAATACCCAGACCTGGGAGTTTGCCGTGGTGGGTGGTGCTGTGATGGATGATCTGGGGAAGGCGCTGGCCGACCGGGCCTTCGCGCAGGACGCGCGCAACGCCGATATTCCCTATCCCGAGTGGACGGGCAAGTATAAGGAGCGGCGCGGTCGCAACGGGATCAGGTTATATGAACACATGGGCATCGCCAGGGAAGATGTGGAGAAGCAGCTCAACTGGTTTGTCAGCATGTACCGTTTTTTCGATGCTCCCAATGCCATCTATATCTATACCGAGCGGGATATCAGCGACTGGGCCATCATGAATGTCGGGCTGTTGGCGCAGACTATCAGTCTGGCCGCACTGCATTACGGTCTCGGCTCAATCCTGCTGGCCGCGGGAGTCAGCTACCCGGATACGGCAAGGCAGAAGCTGAACATACCGGAATCGAAGCAGATACTGCTCTCCATTGCTATCGGCTATCCCGATCCGGACGCAAGGGTGAACAAGTTCAGGACGGAGAGGGTGCCCCTGAGCGAGATCTGCTCCTGGCACGGTTTCTAGGCATTGTGCCTCTTGCCCGCCAGGTAGAACCGGTATATACTGGCGGCTGATCCACAAATTCAGGAGGTAGAGATGAGCGGAACGAGCATCTATGATCTAAAATCTGTGAAATTGCCCAGGTTGACCGGTGGAGGGCTGTCTTTAATGGCGGGTGCGCTGGAAATAGGCTTCCTGAGGGGACTGCTCATGCCGTCCATGCTGAAAAGCGGCGGTATAACAGATTTCCGTGCTCTGTCGCCCGAGGAGTCCCCCACTGTTTTTCCCATCGCCTATGCGGATAAGAAGGCGCCGCCGGAGGAAGGGCCGGACCTTAAAGCCCTGAATAAGATCGAGGGAAGCGCGGGCGCCGGGCTATTCAGGACAGCCAGGGACTACGCCCGGGCCTATCGGGAGGGCAAGGCCAATCCCGAGGATGTGGCAAAAAAGGCCATGGAAGCTATAAAGAAGGCTGATGAAGGCAGCCTGAAGCTGCGTCCCTTTATCGCAATCAATGAGGGAGATGTCATGCAGCAGGCGCGGGCATCGGCGGAGCGCTGGAAGGATAAAAAGCCCCTGAGCGTGCTGGACGGCGTGCCGGTGGCGGTCAAGGACGAGGTGGACATGGTGCCCTATCCTACGACGGTGGGCACCAAGTTTTTCGGTAAGGCGCCGGCCAAACGTGACTCAACGGCGGTGGCGCGGCTGCGGGCTGCGGGTGCACTGCTGCTGGGCAAGGCCAACATGCATGAGATTGGCATCAATCCCGACGGGCTGAACGTTAACTTCGGCTCGACGCGCAATCCGTACAATCCCAAGCACGATACGGGGGGCAGCTCCAGTGGCTCGGCCACGGCTGTCGCGGCGGGGCTTTGCCCGCTTGCGGTAGGCGCGGACGGCGGCGGGTCCATACGCGTGCCGGCTTCGCACTGCGGCGTGATAGGTCTTAAGCCGACCTTCGGGCGCGTAAGCGAATCAGGTGCGGCCCCTCTCTGCTGGAGCGTGGCACATTTAGGCCCCATCGCAGCCACGGTGGAGGATGCGGCTATCGGCTACGCCTGCATGG
>JAQTLG010000113.1 GCA_028715025.1 Dehalococcoidia bacterium
CCGGTATTATCGATACCAGCGTAGACGGCCATTATGTTAGCTGGATGAAGCCTCCAACCTCACTGACCGGTGACGAATACACAGCATTTACGGCCAACCTTGTATTGACTCGAGATCAGCTTAAATACATATTCGGTTCGGCGGTTTTTTCCTGTCTTCTGCCTGCTGAGGCCATCAACGAGGCCAACTACAGGGCATTGCAGAACAGCGGATTCAAGGTCATCGCTTACAGCGATGCGGATGCCCTGAAACCTTCAATCAAACCGGTGGACTGGTCGGGGCAGGTTGATACCGGAGGACTTTACCGCCTTCCCGTGGTTGGCAAGGTCGACCTTTCACAGAAGTTCGATGAATCCACGATGCTGTACAGTGCGGTCAAACAAAGCATCAACAGCCTCGGAGTGGCCGTCATCGAATTACCTGTCACTTCCGTATTGGACACGAATAACAAACCCGATACTGCCAGACTACTGCAGTTGTCAGTCCTTGTTAAGGCCTGTCAGGGGCTGGGAGAGGTTACCACGCTGTATAACTGGTACGAGTATATTACCGGCTGTCCCCTGGATTCCGCTGGCTTAAAGCGGCCGCTCCCCCCCTACAATGGCGGACCTGTAATCATTTTCAGGCTGGACGATATTGCCAAAGGCTACCGGGAAGATGTGGTGCAGGAAATAATAAAGGTTTTCCAGCGAAACGGGGTGCCGCTTGATTGCGGAGTCGTCTCCAATGTCGATGGCACCGAGTCATATGAGATCCCCTGGCTGAAACAATACGTTGATGACAATGTGGTTGGCATCAGCGTTCACGGCTATGACTGGACCTATTATCAACTGGATATCTCACAGAATTACCTTAAACATATTGATGAAAATCCGTGCATAAATGTGTATACCGCCAAGGCTGAGGCGGAAAAAGCCAAGGTTTCCTATGAGGAACTGAAATTCAAGCTGATACAGGCGAGGTGCAAATTCCTGAAATATTTCGGCATTAATCCCATATCTTTCACCGTCCCAACGGATTATTACGATGAACTCGGATATAAAGCGATACAGGACGCCGGATACAAAGTATTCTCGGTACAACAAACTGTTGAACCCTGCCCATCGTCCTTGAAGCCTGTTGACTATAATTGTCATATAGACCTGGACAAGGGCATGTACCGCATCCCCACAGGATCCGACATGTGCATCTGGTACAACTGCCAGTGGAACGATGTGATCAATCTGGACAAGCCTATGACACAAAAGGGCTACTGCATCTATGTAGACGCCTGGGGCGAATCGATGGAGTATAACGACTACGGAATCACAATATGCACAATTATGAATGCACTGGGAGTGGTCGCTATAGGACTCCATCCCGATTGTTTTGTGGATAAATATGGCAAGCCTGACATGGCCAAGCTTGAAAAAGTGGATGCCCTGATCAAATGGTTCAAGTCATTTGCGACAATAATGACCTTCGAGCAGTGGTACCGCTACAAAACGGGCGAGAAATAGCCTTTATCAGTATAACAGCGGGTGCTATTTCCGATTTTCATACCAGGCTATATATTTCTGCAGGCCAGATTCCAGACCTGTAATAGGTTTATATGCAAGCAGCGTTTCAGCTTTGGTTGTGTCTGCTATGCGGTTAAATACCTCAATCTCCAACGACCTGCGGCGGTCGTAATCAACATACTTTGTCTTTACTTTACCTTTCAGATCGAGTGAAGTCAGCACCATATCAGCCAGCACATTAATGGACACATCTTTTCCTGTGCCGAAGTTCAAAACCTGGTTGATGCCTTCACCCTTGATGCCGGCCAGCAGCGTCATATGTATGGTGTCTTCAATGTATGTGAAGTCACGCGTCTGATTCCCATCGCCATAGATGATAATCTCCTGGCCCGCCAGAGCCCTGTTGACGAAACGGGACAGTACAAAACGATCGTCCTGACGCGGCCCGTACGCATTGAAATAACGCAGCGCTGTGTACTCAAGGCCGAATTTTTGATAGTAGGCCATACAAAAATGTTCGCCGATCAACTTGGTTAAGGCATAGGTGGATTTAGGATTAAACGGGCCTTCTTCCACCATGGGTTTAACGGAATCACCATACACCTCCGAAGAAGAGGCAAACACAAATCGTTTGACTTTGTTCCTGGCCGCCAGTGAAATCACATTGGAAGTGCCGATTACTTCAACATTGAGCAGATTGACCGGCTCATCCTGCGTTTCCTCCACTCCCACTACTGCGGCAAGGTGGAAAACCATATCCTGGCCTTTAAATAAGGGAGCAATAGCCTGGGTATCTGTGACATCCAGCCTGTGTACGGATAGGTTCTTACCCTCCTTACGCTGTTCTATCTTATTGCCGCACAACATGGTATCGATCACAGTCACACTGGCGCCAAGGTCGATCAGTTTTTCCACAAGGTGCGATCCGATAAAACCTGCTCCCCCCGTCACCAGGATCCGCAGACCGTTGTTTTTCTTAAGAATATCACTCATTACTTTTTCTTGAATAACTATTTATCTGCGAAAATAAATGAAGCGGATGATCGGGATTATTTAGCTATCGGCCTTCAATCCTTTAGACGGCTTGGCCTGTAATTCAACCAGCACCTCAGCGGGTGATGATTGATGGCTGTTTGGAGCATCACCAATCCTGGTAACCCTCTCACGTTTGAGGTAGGTGCCCCCGGCAACAATTATATCTATCAAGGCCTTGATCATAGTGAAATCCAGGAACTGTTTGTATCCGATAATGAAGAGAGGTGAATATAGCGCCAGTTTGAGATCGTCTTCGGCCACCAGTATAGCAATTATGGACAGCAGCAACTGCAACACGGCAAAGAGAGCGAAGGCCATCACCAGCGTCATCCATTCGCCGTCAATTATCATTATGACCGAAGTTACCATAACAACCAGGCTGGCCAACGGCACCAGTGTCATGGATAACAACATGTATGGAAACGTAAGCTTGCTCATAATTCCAAACCTTGGATTAAAGAAGGCGTCTCGATGTTTCCAAAAATTTTGAAAATCCCCGCGGAACCAGCTCAGACGCTGGCGATAGACGTCGCGTAAAGTCTCCGGGGCTTCCGTATAACACACCGCCTCGTTGCTGCCGTGCAGTATCTGATGCGCTTTAAGCATCTTGATAGTAATGTCGAAATCCTCGAGCAGATAATCGGGATCATAATACCCTGCTTCCTCCAGAGCCGACTTGCGAAAAGCGCTGAAAGCACCCGAAGCCACGGTCAGGGAGCCAAAATTCTCAAAAGCTCTCCTGACGATCTGAATCTGTACGATGTATTCCAACGCCTGCAGCTTGGTAAGCAGATTATTGCGGTTGAAAACCTTCAAATTCCCGGCCACGCCTGCCACCTGGGGATTCTCAAAACCCCTGACCATCTCGGTTATGGCGGCGCGTGCGATCATGCTGTCTGCATCTACGGTCATCACTATTTCACCCGAACATATCGCAATGCCCGTATTCAGTGCGGCGAATTTCCCGCCGTTGACACGCCTTACCACCTTGACACCGCGATGGCTGAATTCGCTGGCTACAGAATAAGTATTGTCCTTGGAACCATCATCAACGACTATAATCTCCTTATTGGGGTATTCAGCTTCGATCAGGGTCTCAAGTGTCCTTGCCAGCACTTTTTCCTCATTGTATGCGGGTACAATGATACTAACCCGCGGCTTATAGGAGCTCGGTTGAAAAACCTCTTTTTTCTGTTTTATTTTATGGAAAATTGCCAAGGGTACGGTCAGGAAATTGATCAGCATGGTAAAGATCAAAGAAACCAGGAGCACATATATCAGCGCCGAAGGGACCACATCCCAGAGGGTTACCACGAAAATTACGAAAATAATTATAAAGATTACAAGCAGTGACGTGAGGTTCTGCCACTGGCTTGGCTTCGACTCGCGGGCTTGTTTTCCCTTAACCAACCTGGACAGAAAATGAAATATTATTATAATAGCCAACGCGCCCAGCGCAATCCAAACCGCTTCGACGGGCATAAAGTAAAATATACCCATCAGCAATATCAGGAAGAGGATGGCGACAACAAAAACGGCGATATTTCTCATATTACTCAGCTGTTATGAACCAATCTGCGCAGAGTATACCGGCCATACTATTAGAGACAATCACGTCAGTTTTCGCAGGTCCTGCTGCTCGATAATATCAATTTTTTGCTGCATGGCAAATTGTTTGGCCTGTGTGCTTATCTCAGACAGACCCAGAAATACTTTATTGCGAATACCTGCATCGAAAGCTGCGGCGTCGAACCTGGACAACTCATCCAGGCCAACCTGTTGACCGGTTTCGTTGCCTATACCGATAGCAATCGTTGGCACCACTATCTTATCATCACGCCTGGCAAATATATCGAAAATATGCTCGATGCCCGATTTGCCGAGGATCAGGGCCCTCTCATAAACTTCGTAACCCTTATTACGAAGGAACCTGACAATGATGCCACGCGCATTGGCCGCCACCGAACCGGAATGGTTTGCTGCCGCCTCCACCCTGCTCTGCATTCCTATATTGGAACGGTCAAGGTGCGTGATATCCGCAACCACCGTTGCCAGGGTCTTTGCTTCAAACGCTCTGATCATTTGCCGGCCGGCGAAATTCAATGCCTCCTGACCGAGCTTGGGAATCGCTATGACCACTTTGTAATTTATGCCGATATCATAAGCCCTTGTATCGAATCTGAAAAGCGATTCAAGCCCAACCTCCGGTTCCCCCGATGGGGCCACCAGGATACCTATACCGAGATTGATCTTGGTGATAATATCATCCCTGATAGCAAGCACATCCACGGTATGAACTGCGCCGGAACGGCCTGTCAGTTGAGCCAGTTCATGAACCTGATATCCACGTTGCTTCAGGAAATCGACGAGCTGGGTTTTTGGCTTCAGCTGGAATTCCAGCCAGCCTTTCTTATCCGGGCTGAACTGGTACGACGAAGCTTCGACTTCTTTCAGATCCTCAGAACTCCAGATCTTGCGCGTTTTCATATTGCGCCATTTAACGACCGGCACTGTAAATACCTCGCTACAATCCTGGCATCTGTAGTGTATACCGACATTGCGATAATCAGTACCGATCAATCTCAAATCCTTTCGGCACTTGGGGCAGACGTACCTGCTGTCTTGCTTGAAATCTTTGTCAAGCCCCACGTATCCACAGGAGAAATGCTCTACGAGCTGCCCTTTGACGATGTTGGAGGAGTCACAGCGCGGGCACCTTTCAATAGGAACAAGTTGAAACAGCCCGTCGGGATCGATATAAAATTTTTCATATGGTTGTCTGATCAGTATTCCCGCATTGGCAAGAGACTCAAGTATGTTTATCGTGTCAACCTCTGAGGTATCGATCAGGCTGCTAACGGACGGGTATGCGTATCCCATTTTGTAGCTGAAATCGACCACCGGATTGATATCGGGTAGTTTACCGCTTACCAGTGCATCAACCAGTTTGATAACCCTTGGGTCCTCGAGAATTGCCGCACCGGTATCCTCCTGAGACGGCTGCGCCTTGTCCACGAAAGCAGCCTGCTGTGCGGGAGGATTAACTATGATGGGCGAGCTGGGCTTTTTTATATCTCGCCCAAGCGGAGGCACTACCACAGGCGCTTGCTCCTGCATCTGAGGCGCTGCCGGCCTGGAAACTACTACTACCGGTGGTTCGGGCGCCGGGCTTACCGGCGTTGAAGGCACGGGCGGAGCCGGCGGTATATATGGCTGCTGTACAGGTGACGACTGGGGCTGCGGAGGAGCTTCGTACTGCTGGGGCTCGGGCCGGGATCTGATAATAATCCTTTCCTGTCCCGGGGCAGCTGGCTGCTGAATAACCGTCTCAGGTTTGACCTGTGCTGGCTGCGGCTGGCTGTGAACAGGCCCGCGGACGGCTGGTTCCGGTGCATGTTCCG
>JAQTLG010000114.1 GCA_028715025.1 Dehalococcoidia bacterium
AAAACAGTAGTAGTGCTCCTCTGTCAGACTGTAATATTAACGTCCGCTATTTCGATGCCGGTAAGAATTTAATCGGCGTCTCTTCAGCCTATAAGCAGTTCAAGGAGCCCGGGGAAGTGTGGAGTTTCACCGTTCAATTGACTGCGCCGGATGCATGGAAGGCACGCAGCTATGAAATCAGCGGTACAAGCCGCTGACGGCACTTTGCTTTAGACATAGCGGTTGCTATAATTCTGGTATTGATAAGTGCGGAGGTTTGATCGCGAAATGAAGAACTTCGGCTATGTGTTTCTGTTATTATCCTGCATATTTCTGATCTCAACAGGGCTGTTATCATGCTCACAGCCCACATCGCCCGCGGCGGGGCAACAGCTTACTATCCAGAATCTGACTCCCGTTCAAAATCAGGTCCTTCCCGGCGGAACTGTAGCTATAGAGAGTTCTGTGATAAATCCCTCCAATAGCGCACTCACTTACAAGTGGTCGGCCAGTGGCGGTGGATTCGGAGGATCGGGACAGAACAATATCTGGCAGGCGCCGTCGCAGGTTGGTGTATATGAGATAACCCTGGTTGTTGAAGACGGCAAAGGAGGTTATGCGCAATCCAAAACCTCGATTACAGTGTCGAGCAACAGGGAGCCCGCAATCACCAGCCTGTCCGCAAATCCTGTTAATGTAATGCCGGGCGGAAGCACCGTCATTACATGCGTGGCCAATGATCCTGACGGGGATATCCTCCGCTATAGCTGGAGCGCCGGTGACGGCACTATCTCCGGCACGGGCAACAGGGTATCCTGGATATCGCCCAACAAGAATGGCGATATCAGCATCACGTGCATGGTCAGTGACGGCAAAGGCGCCGAATCAAAGCAGACGATTTTAGTCAATGTCTCGCCGTCGACCAGTGATATCACCATCAAGCTGGTCAGACAGGAAAGCGGGACCGTATCTTCCACCGGCGATAAGGATACCACCAGATACAGGGCAGGCGATGATGCGGTAAATTTGACCTACCGGGCGTTCTTCAGCTTCGATATCTTCGGCCTCAACAAAACCAATGTCAGACAGGCCAAACTGAAATTCGGACCGGGAACGGTAGTCGGAGATCCCTTCAATGTGTTGGAAGGCTTGCGCCTGTGGAAAGTCAACTATGGCGAAGGATTGCCCGACTATAACGTTACAGGGGATAATTTCTATTCGGCCGGCGCCCTCTTGAAATCTGCGCCCAACGAGATAGATGTCACCAATGAAGTCAGGAGCCTGGTTGCCGCAGGGGCCGATAGACTGCAACTGGAAGCCCTTTTCTACAGGGCGAGCAACGGCAATAATTCTATCGACTATATCGAATGGCCGGAGGCCAGCCTGCTTATCACGTTTGCTCCCTAACAGAAATCGATAAATCAGGAGGTTATGTATGAGGAACAACAGGATTATCTATGCACTGGCACTCATGGCGATTATCACGTTGACGGCGGTCGCAGCCTGCGCGCAGCCGGCCGCCACACCCGCTCAGGAAACGCCTGCAGGGAATATGCCCCCGGTCATAGCCAGCCTAACTGCCGCGCAAAACCAGACTTATCCGGGGGGCACGGTCAACGTACAGAGCGTTGTATCCGATCCCAATGGCGATATGATCAATTTCAATTGGACGGCCACCGGCGGCGATTTTGTTGAGAACGGCAGGGCCAACACCGCCTGGCGTGCCCCCAAGGGTTACGGCACTTACGAGATCAAATTAACGGTCGATGACGGCAAAGGCGGATCGGCCCAGGCAACGGTGCCAATTACTGTAAGCGCCAACAATGCCCCTTCGATTACAAGCCTTACAGCTGATCCTGCAGCGCTTCTGCCCGCAGCTACAACCACTCTCACCTGTATCGCCAGCGATCAGGATGGGGATGCGGTCCAGTATAACTGGGAAGCCAGAGAAGGCACCCTGAGCGGCATCGGCAATAAGGTATCCTGGACTGCGCCCAATAAATCGGGCAACTACAGCGTTACTGTGGTGGTTAGCGATGGAAAGGGCGCCGAGACCAGGCAGGAGATCGTAATTGCGGTGGCTGCTCCCAGCGGAGTGCAGACCTTCCAAATGGTACCCAAGGAGAGCGGCACGATCACATCCGATGGCGACAGGGACAACAGCATTTTTAAAGCTGGAGATGATGAGAAGAACATTGGCTACAGGGCTTTCTTCAGTTATAACATTTTCCCTCTAATGGGGAAGGATATTAAACAGGCCAGGCTTAAGTTTATCGATGGCAGAGTAGTGGGGGATGATCCATTCGACCCCGTTACCGGAGTGGGCGGATTCCAGGTGATGCATATCTCATATGGCGATACCTTACCCAAGTTCGGTACCCCGGACGGATCGCCTTTCCAGCGATCGGAAGCTTACTTGAACAAGCCGATAGTGGAAGTGGATGTAACACCAGAACTTATCACTGCGGTGGATAACAGGCTTGAAAGGTTCCAGGCAGAAGCAGGCTTCATGAAGCGTAGCTTTAACGGCAATGGTATTGCACAGTATGTACAGTGGAAGGATGTTGTACTGGAAGTCACTGCTTCAGACAAATAGTCGTTTATTAGAGCGGAATATGTAAGGGCGGCCGCCGGGCCGCCCTCTTTTCCCGATTTTGACTTGTTTTTAATCCAGTGCTACAGTATATAGTAAATTAGCAGTCTAAAGTGGAGAGTGCTAAAAATGAGCAAGGCTGCTTATAAAAGACGAGACGCTGTTTTAAAAATAATAGTCAGTGAATATATTGCAACGGCCACCCCGGTGGCATCGGAAGCTATTCTGCGCCATCACAGCCTTGGTGTGAGCCCGGCCACGATCAGAAATGATATGGCCTCGCTCGAGGGTGATGGATATATAACGAGGCCTTATACATCTGCGGGCAGCGTTCCGCTGGATAAAGGCTATAGATTTTACGTTGAAAATATATCGGGCCATATAGACCTTTCCAGTGAAGAGCAGAAACGCATCAGGCGACTGCTGGATGCGGCCGTTGACGAATACGACAGGTTGCTTAAGGTAGCTGCCGGCGTGATGTCGCGGCTGGTGGGAAATGCCGCCATCGTCACCTTCCCCAAATCGGCCGAATGCCGGTATAAGCACATCGAGCTGATCTCCATGCAGCAATATATCGCCATGATGGTGCTGATTCTGGGCAACGCGGTGTTGAGGCGGCAGACTATTAAATTTACTGAGCCCGTCGAACAGGTTCAGTTGAGCGAAGCGTCCGTTAAGTTTAACCGGGAATACGCAGGCCGGACGCGCGGCCAGATCACGGCCAGGAAGCTGGAGATGACCCCTATGGAGAAGAAGATCTCCGATTCCATCAAAGAAGTCATGGTCAGTGAAGATGCCATTGAATATGAGACATCATATTTTGAGGGATTGCGGCTGATGCTGGAACAGCCGGAGTTTGTGCAGCGTGAGCGCATGCTGGGCGTACTTGAGCTGATGGAAGCCAAGGGCTGGTTGAGAAATGTAATCGACTGGCAGGTCACGGATGAAGGAGTCAAGGTAATTATAGGCGAAGAAAACCGCGAATCCGCTCTGCGTGACCTCAGCCTTGTATTCAGCAATTACGGCGTGCCTGACCAGGTGCAGGGAGCGGTAGGAATTATCGGCCCCAAGAGAATGGACTACTCAAAGGCCATCTCCACCGTGAATTATATTTCAGGTCTGCTGAGCGAGCTTGTTGCCAAAGTCTGCCGCGATGAAAGCCAGTAATTGTATCAGGAGGTTATTTTGGTAGAGGAATCCGTTTCACAAGAGCAGGATATTATCGATGAACTGAAAAAAGCGCTTGCAGAGGCAGAGGAAAAGGCCAATTCCTACTTGGCCGATGCCCAGAGGGAACGGGCCGACTATCAAAACCTTAAGAAAAGGACGGAACAGGAGAAACAGGAATATCAATCATGGGCTAATGCTGAGATGATGAAGCAGTTGTTACCTGTTGTAGACGATATGGAACGCGCTTTTAATATGGTTGATCCCAAGTTTAAAGACTCAACCTGGGTTGAAGGCTTCAGGATCATTCAGCGTAATCTGCAGGATATCCTGCGCTCGCACGGCTGCACGGAAATCGAGTGTGTGGGCCAGGCGTTCGACCCCAACTTTCATGAGGCCATTGCTTATGAGGACGGGGACGAGGGAATAGTCGTCTCTGAACACCGGAAGGGCTATACTATCAAAGACAGGGTGCTCAGGGCCTCTCAGGTATCGGTCGGTAAAGGGAATGATAACGGGGCAGGTTCAGACAATAAATGCCTCGAAAACGAATAGATTGATTTAAGCAAATTAGTTAATATAATTCTAGAACAATTAGGAGGATAAAATGGGTAGAACAGTAGGCATAGATCTTGGAACAACTTTCAGCCTTGTGGCGACGATGGAAGGCGGCGAGCCGGTAATCATCGCCAACCGAGAAGGGGAACGTTTGACACCATCGGTGGTAGCGGTGGATAAAAAAGGCGAACGGCTGGTAGGCTTGCTTGCCAAACGGCAGGCCATTACCAATCCGGAGAATACCATCTTCAGCATTAAACGTTTGATGGGCCGCAAGTTCAGCGACGCCGAGGTTCAAAACGATATCAAACGGCTGCCCTATAAGATCGTTGAGGGGAGCAATGGCGACGCCAAAGTAATTATGGGCGGCAAGGAATACAGCCCCGCAGAGATATCGGCTATGATCCTGCAGAAGCTGAAGCTGGACGCCGAAGCTTTCCTCGGCGACAAAGTGACCGATGCCGTTATCACAGTCCCGGCTTACTTCAACGACAGCCAGAGGCAGGCTACCAAGGATGCCGGCGTAATCGCCGGCCTCAACGTTATCCGTATAGTCAATGAGCCGACGGCGTCTGCACTGGCTTACGGCCTTGATAAGAAGAAAGAAGAGATGATCGCGGTTTACGACCTGGGTGGAGGAACCTTCGATATATCCATTCTGGAGCTTGGAGATGGTACCTTCCAGGTTAAATCCACTAACGGCGACACTCACCTCGGCGGCGACGATATCGACCTGAAGGTGATGGATTGGTTGACCGACGAGTTTAAAAAGGAGCAGGGCATCGATCTCCGTCAGGACAGGATGGCCCTGCAACGTTTAAAGGACGCTGCGGAGAAAGCCAAGAGAGAGCTCTCAACGACCGGTCAAACCGAGATCAACCTTCCCTTTATCACCGCCGACGCTTCCGGGCCCAAGCACCTCAATATCACACTGACCCGCGCCAAGCTGGAACAGCTGTCCGCTGACCTGCTGGAGAAAAGTATCGAGCCGTGCAAGAAGGCCCTGTCGGATGCAGGCCTCACGGCCGCACAGGTTACTGATGTTATCCTGGTGGGCGGCCAGACCAGGATGCCCAGGGTACAGGAGATCGTACGCCAGTTCTTCGGTAAGGAGCCCATCAAGGGTATCAATCCGGACGAAGCTGTGGCACTGGGCGCAGCCATACAGGGCGGCGTTCTCAAAGGTGACGTCAAGGACATACTGCTACTCGATGTAACCCCCCTTACCCTCGGCATCGAAACGCTGGGTGGCGTAATGACTCCTCTTATCCCCAGGAACACCACCATACCTACTTCCAAGAGTCAGGTTTTCAGCACGGCCGCCGACAATCAGCCGAGCGTGGAGATTCATGTGCTGCAGGGCGAACGCCCCATGGCAGGCGACAACAAGACCCTCGGCAGGTTCATCCTGGACGGTATCCTGCCTGCACCCCGTGGCGTGCCTCAGGTAGAGGTCACCTTTGATCTCGATGCCAACGGCATCCTCAATGTCCGCGCGCAGGACAAGGGCACCGGCAAGGAACAGAAGATTACCATTACAGCATCCAGCGGTTTGAGCAAGGATGAAGTAGAAAAGATGCGCCGCGAGGCCG
>JAQTLG010000115.1 GCA_028715025.1 Dehalococcoidia bacterium
TGTGTACCAAGCACTATCTCAATCTGCCTCAAAATGTTTCGCAGATTACAACATTGAGCACTATGGTCAAGGAACTTTAAAGGCTCTTGATGCATTGAATCCCGCTGGCTGGATTTCCTCAATGAAGAGATGCAGAGCAGCAACGCGCAGTTCCGATTTGAGGCGGCACGGGCCTGCGGCGAGATAGAAGAGGAGGATACCGTCCCCGGCCTGCTGAATTTACTGAACGACACTGATCACGAGGTGCAGGAAGCCTCCATAGCAGCCCTGGGCAAAATCGGCGGCCAAAAAGCCAGGAACGCGCTTAATGAATTGAAAAAATCACCCGAAAACAGGATTAAAGAAGCGGCGATGTCCGCGCTGACAGAGCTTGAGATTTGCCAGGATCCACTATCTTCGAGTTCCTGAAACGACAATCTGTGCTTACAGGGGATAAAGTCCGGCTTCGGCCTCGTCGGCCGGAGGATGCCGCAACCGAGTACAGATGGCGTATGGATGAAGAGCTGTGCCATCTGGATGCCACTGAACTACTCACATGTAGCTACGAAGAATTCTATTTGAGATACAGCGCTTAACTGGAGTTCCCCGGCCTCACCCACACCCTCGCCATCGATACGCTGGATTGCATCCATATAGGCACCTGCAGCCTTTTCAATTTTAATCTGGCGGGAAACTCGGCCGAAATAGGGATAATGTTGGGCGAGAAGATGTACTGGGGTCGCGGTTACGGGGAAGACGCGTTGAACACCTTTATGCTCGATATTTTCGAGGTCTCAGGCCTGCAGAGCCTGATTCTGCGTACGCTTGACTGGAACGTGCGCGCCCGGACCTGCTTCGAGAAATGCGGCTTCGTGCCACGCGGAGATATAGTGCGCGGAGAGCAACGTTTTATAATCATGCAGGCGATGCGTAAAGCGGCACTGAGCAAAGGTCAGTGAACCGCTATGGGCGAGGCGTCGGTTATAATACGGCGCGATCGGCTCAGCTTGCGGCGCAGTCTGAGCGGCAGCGAGAAAAGCCCCCGGTGGGCGATCCCATCATAAGAACGCAGCTTGCCGCTGACCCTGTCCGCTATCCTGCTGTTGATCTCCCTGGGCGAAAGGCGCGCCGGGTCGAGCGATTCGGATGCTGTATGGAATCCCCACAGGTCAACAAAGGACGGCACATAGACCTGGTACGGGCGCACGATCTTGAAGATGCTTTTCAAAGTGCCGTTGATGGCCACGAAATTATGCAGGTTGATCCAGCCGGACTGGCCGGACTGGACCACCATGATGCCTCCCGGCGTCAGTTTGTCCCTGACAAGCTTGTAGAATTCCTGCGTGTAGAGCATGCGGGCCGGGCCCTCCTCAACCGGGTCGGCCAGGTCGATCACAGCGACATCGAAACGTTCCCTTGTCTCAGCTATGTATTTTCTGGCATCGTCGTGGAGGACAGCCGCTCTTTTATCATCGAAGGCGCCCTGGTGAAAGGTCGGCAGGTACTGGCGGCATAGCCTGACAACCTCGTCGTCTATATCCACCATCACCGCCCTGCGCACCGTCCTGTGTTTCAGCACATCGCGCAGGGTCGCCCCCTCCCCACCGCCGGCTATAAACACCTTCTCCGGGTTGGGATGCGCCAGCATGGCCGGGTGGACCAGGGATTCGTGATAGATAAACTCGTCCTTTTCACCGGACTGTATCTTTCCGTCCAGCACCAGGCAGATGCCAAAGGTATGGGTCTGGGATATCTGAGCATGCTGAAAGCGGGTTTTCCTGTCGTGCAGTACCCGCCGCACACCGTGGATCTGCACCAGGTCGTCGGACAGCTCATCGATGAGCCACCTTTTGCCGTCGAAGTAGTCCCGCCTGATCATCTACCGTCCTGCAGCCGCCGGGCTCTCCATCGGGATGCCCCGCTTCAACTCGATATAAGATGTAGATTTGGCTTTCAATCTCTCCGCCAGAGGCTTAACGGCCTTTGCCGGCTGTATGACCTCGCCGCAGGTAAAAACATCCACGGCGGCGTAACAGAATTCCGGCCATGTATGAATGGATATGTGCGATTCCGCGATGATGACAACGCCGCTGATCCCCTGCGGTGAAAACTGGTAAAAGGAATCCTTGATCACCGTCGCCCCGATCAACACCGCCACCGCGTTGAGCGCCTCCCGCAGATAATCCATATCGTTGAGAAGCCCTGCATCGCAGTCTTTCAGTTCCAGCAGCAGATGTTTTCCCAGGGCGGCCAAGCGGTTTCCCTCCTTAAAACAGAATTACATAAATCATAAAACATGCTATTATTAATGCAAAACAGAGTGTAATTTTATATTTTATGTTGACTTATTTCAAGAAATAGCTTAAGCTGGGCTATTGACAAAGTCTATTTGACCTTGTAAAATGCGTTCAAAATTCACTATTTAAGGAGGCGTATGCCGTGAGGAGAATTTTTGGAACCCTCGTTGCACTCGTATTGGCTCTATCGTTGGTTTTGATACCGGCCACTGTCTCAGCCGACCTCGGAAAATGCACGGGTTGGGACAAAGTTAAATGGGAAAACAACCAGAATTCCTGGAAGCTATACCTCCAGCACTGGGGAAGGACGCCCACAAGCGCCATGTCCAGACTTGCTGGTCTGTGCGGCCCGGATAAGCTTTGTTCCGGCGTGTGCAATACATCTCAATGTCCGAAGCCGACGGGCTGCGACATCAACCAGTGCCTGGGCGGCTGCAGCAACTGCAACACACAGGCAGGAACTCTTGGATCTGCATGTGACGATTCCAAGAGATGTCTCAATCCAGAGACCAAGCCCACTTCCCTGCCACTGGATGACTGTCCGCTCAATTGCCCTGAGAACCCCACCACCTCCGGCCTCGGCACTGCCAAGTGCTCCGGCTGCTGGGGCAAGAGCCTGTCCTATGCCAACAAGAGCTGGTCTGCAGCCGATATCGGCACGAGGGCCAATATCAATAACAGCCACATGAACCACAGGGGTACATCTCCCATCGGTGGCGGCGACTGGGGTATCACCGGTTGCCCGCATCCCGAGTGCGTGTCGCTGACCTGGTGCCTGCAGAACAATCTGCTGGCCAAGTGCAAAGTTTGCAGCAGCGGCAATTAATTACTTCACCAATTGATTTGAAAATAAATAAGCGCTGCCGATCGGCAGCGCTTATTTATTTTATTCTGATAGCAGCTATATGAACGAGAAGGAAAGGCTGGTCACCATCTATAAAGCCTGTGGGCAACCGGAGGCCGAGATAGTGAGGGGCAGGCTTGAGATCGAAGGTATACTCGCCCTGCTTAAATATGAAAGCATCGGTAGTGTATACGGCCTGACGGTGGATGGGCTGGGTCAGGTGGAGGTACAGGTGCCCGCCAGGTTTGCGGACCGGGCAAGGGAGATAGTTGGGTCAGCCGGCGACGAAATCGAGGATTAAACGGCCTTTTATTTCAGCCCGAGTGCAGCGTTGAGGGCCTTATAATCGAATCTGCTGTCGAGCAGTACCGACATGGCCTGCAGCTTCTGTACTTGATGGAAGCCCGCGCCAGCCAGTGATTGCTCGATCCCCTTGACTATTTCATTGATATCTCTGTCAACCACGATCACCGGCACCTTTTTATCCTCGGATTTGACCATGACCGATGTCGAAGGCCTTTTGCCGCTGACAACCAGGCATTTGGTGGACGTCTCCAGTGCAGCGAGCTGCATATCGGCCCGCTCATGGCGGGTAACCACGGCCTTGTTACGCAGCCTGCTATAGTAATCTCTGGCTGAATCGGGCGACATGGCGCCCAGCATAACGTTCTCCACCAGCTCACCGGCCTTGTCCTTAAAATTGATGATCTCTCCGCCCACAGCGCCGGCGATCTCCCCTACCGTAACGCCCAGCATCGCTCTCGATTCTGGCAGCACGCCCAGTACGGCGATGCCCTTCTCTTTAAAATAAGCGGCGCATTCCGCCTGGACCATGCTTATCCTGGATGATGGCACCTGGTTTAACACCACTCCCACCAGCCTGCTCCCCAGCTTTTCTGCTGCCTGCAGAATACCCGCCTCGCGGTAATCCGTGCGCCAGCAGAGCAGAAGTATCACCCGGGCGTCGAGCTTTTCGGCGATGGTATATACGGCCAGGGTGGATACCTGGTCATTCTTGAGTGCTCCGGGGCTTTCTATTATTAAGATATCTTTGCCGGCGCCGGCCTTATCGCAGGCCGATTTAACTCCGGCGGAGAAATTCTCGGCATCCTCCGAGAGGCCGCGCCACAGCTCCTCCTGTTTGATGTGAATCGGGCAGAGGAGTTCCCTGCTCTCGCCCAGCTCGAGGGCCTGACCGATGAAGGCCGCGTCCAGGCATTCATCCCCGGCGCCTTCCGCTTTCACATGGATGGGCTTGATATAGCCGATTCTTTTGCCTGAATTGGCCAGTTTTTTACCTATGCCGGCGCATAATGCCGTTTTCCCGCAGGGATCATAAGCCGCGATAAGTAAATTAGTCATGGTGCCTCCTGAATTTTAGCCGGCAGACATTATACCATTCTTTACTTCCCGGTTGCATCGGAATATAATATTTCGAAAGGTACTGAAAAAGCTGAGAGTTATTGCGGCTCTCAGTTTTTTAATATCCGGCATGCTGGGAGGTAACACCCATGACACTAAAAAAGTTCGATATCACCAGTGAGGGCCTCGAAAAGCTGAAAATTGAGTACGACCAGCTTACCTCGACACGCCGCCAGGAGGTGGCCGACAAGATCAAGAGGGCGCGTGAGATGGGGGGCACAGAGAACAACGCGGAATATGAAGACGCCAAGAACGAACAGGCATTCATCGAAGGCCGTATTAGCTCTCTGGAGAACATTATCCTCAACGCCCGCATCATCGAGGCCCCGCACCAGCCCGGGGTTGTTGAGCTTGGCGATTCAGTTCTTATACAGAACCAGGATGGCAAGAGCGACCGCTATACGATCGTAGGGACCGCCGAGGCCAGCCCGGTCGACGGCAAGATCTCCTGCGAGTCGCCGGTTGGCAAGGCGCTGCTGGGAAAGAAAAAGGGTGATAAGATAGAGGTTCGCACGCCGGCGGGAATAATGAAACTGCAGATCACCGACGTAAGCTGAGAAAATGGCCGGGGAGGAACGCATTGAGCAACCGCGCCTGGATAAACTGTCCAGGCTGACAGACCGCGGCCTTGACCCATATCCACACAAATTTCACAGATCTCACACCGCCAGTGAAGCCACCCGCCTTTTCCTGGAGCTGATCGAAAAAGACCCGTCAGCGACACTGCCGGGTGCCAGCCTGGCCGGGCGCATCACCGCCGCCAGGTTTATGGGCAAAGCGGCCTTTTTCGATATACGCGACGGCTCGGGCAAGATACAGGTTTTCTTCCGCCGCGACTCTCTGGGAGACGATAAATATGAACTGCTGCATGAACTCGACCTGGGCGACTTCATAGGCGCGTCGGGCCACATATTCAAGACACGCAGCGGCGAGGTAACTCTCGAGGCCTCCGACTTTACCATACTGGCCAAGTCATTGCGGCCTATGCCGGAGAAATGGCACGGCCTCCAGGATGTGGAAAAAAGATACCGCCAGCGCTACCTCGACCTGATCGCCAACGAGGAAGCCAGGGAACTTTTCATCAGGAGAAGCGGGATCATCAACGCCGTGCGCAATTTCATGAACGCACGCGGATTTATCGAAGTTGAGACCCCGGTACTGCAACCTATGTACGGCGGAGCGCTGGCCAGACCCTTCATAACGCGCCACCACGCCCTCGGCCAGGACCTTTATCCGCGCATCGCGCTCGAGCTTTATCTCAGACGGCTGCTGATCGGCGGCTTCGATAAGGTTTATGAGATCGGACGCGTGTTCCGCAACGAGGGAAT
>JAQTLG010000116.1 GCA_028715025.1 Dehalococcoidia bacterium
GATCACGTCGCTGCTGATATTGTCCAGGCAATAACTGACAGTGTCCAGGATATTCTGCAGCATGTCTGCGAACGTGAAATGCTTCTTCTCCCGCGGGCTCTTTCCGTGGGACAATAGGTGAACGCCCGCGATGTTGAATCCCGCACCGGCCAGCAGCGTCAGGAAGTCATCGTAGAAAAGGGGGTGTGTCATTGTGCCGGGTATGAAAACGATGCAGGGACGTTTATCGCCGGCGTGGTATAGGGAAAGGGCGATTTTGGTGCCTGCCGATTCTATCAGCGTCTCGCTATAGTTATCCCAGCCCGACAGGTTCAAAATCACTCTATCAGCGTCTCTCATGACCGTTTATTTTACACTGACAGTCAAATCCCCGGCCACATCATGCTACAGCAACACTTATTCGCCGTATTGTTGAAGCAATTGGTAAATGGCCTCGCTTCCGAAGTCCAGCGCCTTGACCGGCACGCGCTCGTCCGCCGCGTGAAAGAGCTGTTCGAAGTTGATGTCCGGGGGTAGCTTGAGGGGAGTGAACCCGTAGGTTTGTATGCCAAGTTTGGCGAAAAGGCGGGCGTCCGTCACGGCCGGGAAGAGCATTGGTGTGGGTGTGCTGCCCGGGTCAGCTTCTCTGAGTATATCAGCCAGCGTATCGTAAAGGCCCATGTCGGGCTGCGGCATTCCGCCGCCGTAATAGGACAACTCGTATTCTACATCGCTGCCGGCCAGGCCCTTGAGCTCCGCGATGATATCGTCAGGTGAAAAGCCCGGTAGCAGGCGGCAGTCGAGGCCCAGTGAAACCTGGCATGGTATCTGGTTGAAACTCTCCCCGCCGCGTATGGTGGTGGCAGAGACGGTGTTGTGCAGTATGGGATCGAACATGCGCACCTGCTGGCCGAATGTATCGAGGATTGAATTGGTCAGCGCCGGTATGAGCATCTGCATGAAGGTCTGCTTGAGCGGGCTTGGCAGCCCCTCGGCCGTGCAGCGGACCTGCTCCTTGGCAACGGGTGTTATGTGCGCCGGGAGTCGGTGTTCCAGGTTTTGCAGAAAGCGCGCCACCCGCGCCATGATGCCGCCCCGCTCGGGCCACGCCCCGTGGCCGCCCTTGCCGTAGATATTGGCTATCAGTCCGCAGCCCTGTTTTTCAGAGACCATGATGGGATAGAAGCGGTGCCTCAGTATGTGTGACGTGTAGCCGCCGAATTCGCCGATGGCGTACTTAACGCCCTGGAAAAGCTGCGCCTGGCTGTTGACCAGGTATTCGGCGCCGTAGGTGCTGCGGCTCTCCTCGTCGCTGAGCACCGCCAGCAGCACATCGCCGGCCGGTACCAGACCGTCGGTTTTAGCGCGCATCATGACTGCCAGCATCATGGCTATGCCGCCTTTCATGTCCAGCGCGCCGCGGCCCCATACATATCCGTCCAACTCCTCCCCTACAAAGGGATTGAGCCTCCATTTCTGATTGGCGGTGGTTACGACGTCGATATGGCCGTACATCAACAGCGGCGGCGCGGAACCCCGGCCCTGGATGCGGGCTATCAGGTTGGGGCGGGACGAATCGCTGGCCACGATCGTATTCTGAACACTCGCCCAGTCCAGCAGACCCTTGATATAGTTGATGCAGGCAGCTTCGTTCCCCGGCGGATTGACCGTGTTATGGCGGATCAGGTACTTGAGGATCTCGGCCGGATGGGTATAGATTGCGGCCTGCTCTCCTGAAGGCGAGCTGTTCATAGTATTTCTCCTGTGCTTGCCCCAACGGATTATTATGCACGAACTGCCAGGCTCATTGTAGTAAATGCCCGTAGCCATGTCCAGCGCTTTCCCTCGTCTGGCATGCGCCGACCGCTATCCGGCATTATTGACTTGTTACAGGTGTCAAACTATCATTACCGGGAACGGAGCTGAATGAATTGAGATCTCCTCTCAGGGCCAGATTTAATCCGGCGGAGCTGGGCAATGACCTTCGAGTAGCCTTTTTCCTGGTATTCAAAGCGGTTACAAGAGGCAACAAGTACACCCTGGTGCTGACCATACTGGTCACGACACTGGCATTCATCAATATCATTTTCACCTCATCCATCATGAATGGGGCCATCAGCAAGGCCTATCAGCAGGCGCAGGAAAACTATGTCTCCAACATCGTGATATTGCCCGCAGTTGACGATAAATACATCAACCAGGTGCAACAATTGAAAACCAGGATCAACACCCTTCCCGGAGTGGTAAGCTGCAGCTCGCGTTACTCCCAGTCGGGGCTGATCAGGTACGATCCGGAGAAGGACAACCTGGATGTGCGTGAGAAAGCCTGGAACATTAAATCCATCGACCCGGAAGAAGAAATAAAGGTAACTAATCTTCAGAACTACATGATCGCCGGCAGATACCTCGAGGAGGGCGACCGCGACCAGATCATCATGGGCAGGGAGATATCAGGAGGTTACGGGGCCAGCTTCCAGATTTCCTCGCTCAAGGGTGCGCAGGTCGGGGACCAGGTTACCATAGCCTACGGCAACGGGGTCAAACGTGATTACAAGATCAAGGGTATCTATAATACCTATTTCCCCCTGGCTGATCTCAACGTCTTCGTGACAGAGAAGGAGATGGAATCGGTGCTGGGCCTGCACAACAGGGCCTCCGAGGTGCTGATCAAGACGGACGGCTCGGTGCCCGAGCGGGTTTACATCGACCGGTTGAGGATGATGGGGATTGAAGAAGAGCAACTCAACGTCTGGATGGATTTTATCGGTTATATCAGCGGGCTGACGCAGACCTTCGATATAGTTAAAACCATCGTGACCTTTATCGGGCTGCTGGTGGCGGGCGTTACCATATTTATCGTCATTTTCATCGCAACAGTCAATCGCCGGCGGCAGATAGGTATACTCAAAGCCATCGGCATGAAGGAGCGCATAATCATCCTCTCCTATATATTTCAGGCCGTATTTTATGCGTTCCTGGGAATCATCGCCGGGCTGGTCGTGATCCACGCAGGCCTGGTGCCCTACTTCGTCCGGCATCCACTCCCCATGCCGATCGGACTGGTCAGTCTGGCACTGGTAAGGCAGGATATGGCGGTCGCTATATTAAGCATGCTGCTGGTCAGCGTGGTGGCCGGCTTCATACCATCGTGGATGGTGACCCGGCAGAATATCATCAAGGCTATCTGGGGCTGAGAGCATGATAATTGAAGCTAAAGCTTTGAAAAAAACATTCGGCGGCGCGGTGCCGGTTGAAGCGCTCAAGGACGTCGACCTTCAGATCAACAGGGGGGAGTTTGTGGGTATCATGGGGCCCAGCGGCTCGGGCAAGTCCACCCTTTTGCACATGCTGGCGTTACTGGACGATCCCACTGCCGGAAAAATTATAGTGGATGGCACGGACATAGCGACGCTGTCATCCATGCAGAAGACCGGTTTCCGCCTCAATAAACTGGGCTACGTATTCCAGGAGTATGCTCTGCTGCCCGAGCTGAATGCGCTGGAGAATGTCTACCTGCCGCTTATGATGCTGGGCGCTCCAGCTAGGGAATACCGCCGGGCTGCGATGGAGATGATGGAGACGGTGGGACTGGGCAAACGCGCCAAACATCTTATCAGCCAGATGTCCGGCGGCGAGCAGCAGCGTGTAGCCATAGCCAGGGCGCTGGTCAATAATTCAAAAATACTCTTTGCGGATGAACCCTGCGCCAACCTGGATACCAAAAACTCCGCTATCGTCATGAATCTTTTGCGCAACCTGTGCGATGAGAGGAAACAGACTATTATTATGGTCACCCATGAGCCGGAGCACATGCAGTTCGCCGACCGCATCATCTGGATCAAGGACGGCATGATTGAGAAGGAAGAAAAAGCAGGGGGAAGATGAAAAGTGTGGGGCTTTCCTGAGTGGCGGCCTGATTAGATCTGACGGAAGAAACACTGAAGGGCCTGTCGTTCATAGACAGGCCCTTCAGTCGAATACAAAGTCCCTGGCTTAGTTATACCTGGTCAATTCGTCTGCCAGAGCCTTTTTCGGCAGAGCTCCCACCTTGCGGTCGGCCAGTTTCCCGTCCTTGAAGATGAGTAGAGTGGGTATAGCCTGCACCTGGAACCTGGCTGCGATATCCTGGTTCTCATCGGTGTTCAGCTTGCCGAAAGTGATCTTACCTTTGAGGTCGGTGGCCAGCTCATCGATCACAGGCGACATCATGCGGCAGGGGCCGCACCATGGGGCCCAGCAATCCACCACCAGCGACCGATTATTCCTTATAGCCTCCTCCATGTTCCGGCTGTTCAGCTCGAGCACGAGCCCTTTTTCGTTCTCCATTTTACCCTCCGTGTGTTAATTAAACTGTATGGAAATTATATTGCAGGTATGGAGGAGGGAACATGATTTTAGTCACGGTGTGACCTAAGTAACATGGCTATTTAGACAAGCGGCTTATCTCGTCGGCAATGAGGGCTGCCAGATGTTTTTCGCTGCGCGGGCTGCCGTCGAGGCTCTCGCCGGCGATTATGAGGTGATGTCGAGCCTGGGATTTATACTCGTCCTTATCCGCACAGGCGCGCCGGCAACCGCAGAGTATGATAAGCAGGTCCAGTCCCGGGGCATCCGATGCCACAACCTCAATGCCATCCCTGACGTGAGCGAGCTTGCGGACCTGCGAGGCCAGGGAGGACAGGTCGATCTCCGGATTGCACGAGCCGCAGAACTTCAGCGCGATTTTAATGTTGAGCCTGCCCGGTAGGTTTTATCAACAGACGAAGAAGGGCTGATCGCCGATCTTGGCCAGCTTCTCCGCCAGTCTCTTCTTGCGCTCGAGGTTGCCCCGCCTCTCGATCATGATCTTCTGTGCCTGAGGTGAGCCGGCGCCGTGCATGGACTCTGCCAGGGCCGTTCCGCAGGTCATGGCGTCGATCAGGCGAATCAACCGTATCCTGGTCTCAGCCGGAACGTCTGAGACACCCTTCATATACTTGTCCACCCATTTGCCCACTGATGCGTCTCTCAAATCGAACTCGGAAGGCATGGTGGCCAGCAGGCCGCCTGTGATGTCGTGCGCCAGGCGGGCTATTTCATAGACGTTACGTGTCACGTTCAGCTTGGTGATATTAGCCATCAACGGGTCGGCCTGGTAGCATCCTGCCGGCTGCTTAAAGCCCTGGCAGGAGCAGGCGATCGAGCAGCAGTAGATGGTCTCGGCCAGGTGGATCATCTCGGCCAGCTTGTCCCTCACGTGAGAAGCTTTAATCGTGCCCTGAGCCTGCGCCAGGGCGTAAACGGCCCCCACCAGCACGTCGGCCAGGCCGCCCTTGCAGCCGCCGTAGTTCTGCCGGTGGAAGGTGGCGAAACGCTCCACCAGCTCCACGGCGAAGTCATACTCGCCGCACATGAACACGTGCTCGTTGGGAACGAACACTTTATCAAAGACGATCAGCGCCTCTCCGCCCACGCAGCCGTACTCGGCGTTGCCCTGGTCCATGGAGCACTCGCATTTACGCGTATCGTTGGACTGACGTCCGAAGACGTGCAGCAGGCCCGGCGCATCGATCGGCACGTAGAAGCAGACGGCATAGTCTTTATCCTCGGCCCGCATGGCGGAGGTGGGCATGACCAGGTGGCCGTGCGAATTGACCTCACCGGTGATGTGGGCCTTGGCGCCGCTGACCACGATGCCGTCCTTCTTCCTCTCCACGACGTGGACGTAAAGATCGGGGTCCTTCTGCTGGCTGGGCGCCAGGCTGCGGTCTCCCTTGGGATCGGTCATGGCGCCGGACGGCATCAGGTCCTTGCTCTGTATCATTTTCACGAATTTTTTAAAACGCTCATGGTAGTCCGTTCCGTATTTTTTATCGATATCGTAGCTGACGGAATAGGTGGCGTTCAT
>JAQTLG010000117.1 GCA_028715025.1 Dehalococcoidia bacterium
GGGCTCAACGATAATGGCGGCGATGCTGTCAGGATACATGGAGAACAGCCGGCGCACCGAGTCCAGGTCGTTGTAGCCGGCCACCAGCGTATCCCGGGCTGTGGACGCTGTCACGCCGGGGGAATCCGGTATGCCAAGGGTGGCCATGCCCGAGCCGCCGCTGACCAGCAGGCTGTCGGAGTGACCGTGGTAGCATCCTGAGAACTTGATGATCCTGTCCCTGCCGGTGAAGGCGCGTGCCAGGCGGATGGCGCTCATAGCTGCCTCGGTTCCCGAGCTGACAAAGCGCACCATCTCCATGGACGGCACGGCGTCACATATCATGGCTGCCAGCCTGGTCTCCAGCTCAGTGCAGGCACCGAAGCTGGTGCCCCTGCCTGCCGCTCCTTTCAACGCATTTACTACGCGCAGGTCCGCATGCCCCAGTATGAGCGGTCCCCAGGAGCAGACGTAATCGATGTAGCTGTTGCCGTCGATGTCAATTATCCTGGAGCCTTTTCCTTTTACGATGAAGCGCGGTACGTCCCCCACGGCTCCGAAGGCCCTGACCGGGCTGTCCACACCTCCCGGCAGGTAGCGCTGCGCATGTTTAAACAGGCGCCGGGAATTTCTTGTTGTTCTCATCTTACTGCACCTGCCCGCCAAGCCAGCCTGCGGCTTCTTTGGCGTGATAGCTGATAATGATATCTGCCCCCGCTCTTCTGATGGAGCCGAGTATCTCAAGAGTGACCTTTTTTCCATCGATCCAGCCGCGCGCTGCTGCTGCTTTGACCATGGCATATTCTCCGCTCACATTATAGGCAGCCAGCGGGCAATTGAAACTGTCCCGTGCCTGTCTGATAACACCCAGGTACGCCAGCGCCGGTTTGACCATAACAATATCGGCGCCCTCGTTAATGTCCTCTTCTATCTCTCTGAGCGCCTCGCGTACGTTGGGAGGGTCCATCTGATAGGACTTGCGATCACCGAACTGGGGAGCTGAGCCGGCCGCCTCCCGAAAGGGCCCATAAAAGGCTGAGGCGTATTTGGCTGCGTAAGACAATATCGGTATACGACTGAAACCTTTATCATCCAGCGCTTTTCTGATAGCCATTACCCGCCCGTCCATCATATCTGACGGTGCAACCATGTCCGCGCCGGATGAAGCGTGGGAAAGGGCCATTGCGGCCAGCAGGGGGAGCGTGCTGTCGTTATCGACATCTCCGTTCACTATCAGCCCGCAATGCCCGTGGTCGGTGTATTCACACAGGCAGATATCGGTTATCACTATCATCTGCGGTGCGGCTTTCTTTATAGCTCGCACGGCCCGCTGGACAACGCCTTTGGGATCGAGGGCGGCCGAGCCGTGCTCGTCCTTTTTGTTCACGACGCCGAAGAGCAGTACGGCAGGCACTTTAAGCTGAACCAGTTCATCGATCTCGGCGGTAAGCTTATCCACGGAGAAATGGAAGATGCCGGGCATGGCATCTATCTCCCTTTTTATGCCCTTGCCTTCCACGACGAAAAGAGGGAAGACAAGGTCGCCGGGGTCCAGCTGGCTTTCCCTCACCAGCGACCTCAGCGCCGGGCTTTTTCTCAGTCTGCGCATGCGTAATTCCGGAAATACAGACATTCAGGCCTCCTTGCGGAAGTGTTTTTCCATGGCTTCAATCAATCCCGCTATCGTCTGTTCTTTAGCGAGTATATCCACCTTCAGCCCCGCTTTTACGGCTGTCGCCGCAGTCTTGGGGCCGATGCAGGCTATTCTAGCTTCGATCTGCTTGATCTCTTTATCGCTCAGCCCCGCCAGCAGGTTTGTCACGGTCGATGAGCTGGTAAACGTGATTACATCCAGCTTGCCGGGCAATAGCAGATCCTTCAACCGTAACAGGTTTCCGCGCGGCCTTACTGTATGGTAGACGGCGACTTCGTCAACCCGCGCACCCAGCTTTCTCAGACCCTCTGTGATCTCATCGTCGGCTATATCGGCGCGCGGCAGCAGGAAGCGTTTCCCGTTGATATCTGCTTTACGTAAATTTTTAAGGAATCCCTTCCCGGTATAGACTGTGGGTATATAGTCCGCCGTGATCCCGTACGCATTGAGCGCCCTTGCCGTCATGGGACCGATGGCGCCCACCCTGAGGCCGGCCAACACGCGGGAATCTTTCTGCAGCTCATTCATGCGATGGAAAAATGCCTGGACACCGTTGGCGCTGGTAAAGGCCAGCCAGTCGTATTCGTGTAAATGTGAGAGATATTTGTCCAGTTTCTGCGTTGCTCTGATGGAACGTATCTCGATGGATGAGAAGCGCACAGGCTGTGCGCCGCGCTGTATGAGAAGTTTTCCCAGGCCGCCAGCCTGGCTGCTTGCACGCGTGACCAGCACGCGTTTGCCGAAAAGGGGGAAGATCTCGAACCAGAGCAGGTCCCGGCGCATCTCCACCACGCGGCCGATGACGATGACGGCCGGGGCAGTCATGCCGGCCTCGGCGGCCTTTTGCGCGATATTCTTCAACGTGCCTGTTACTGTGAACTGCGTGGGCAATGTGCCGTCTCTGATGACGGCCACCGGGGTATTGGGTTTCATGCCGTGCTTTAAGAGAAGCGTTGTGATCAGGCGCAGGTTTTGCATGCCCATCAAGATGACCAGTGTGCTGCCCGATCTGGCCAGCATATCCCAGCGGATATGTGAACCACGCTTGGTAGGGTCCTCATGGCCGGTGAGTATGGTCAATGAGGATGAGAGCCCTCGCTGCGTAACCGGGATTCCGGCATAGGCCGGCACAGCCACCGCGGAGGTGATGCCGGGCACCACTTCGTACGGGATACCTGCGGCCTTCAGTGCGACGGCCTCTTCGCCTCCCCTGCCCAGGATGTAAGGGTCGCCGCCCTTGAGACGCACCACAGTCTTTCCGCGATGGGCCAGGCTCACCAGGAGCTGATTGATCTCATCCTGCTCGACATGGTGGCTTCCGCCCCTCTTGCCGACATAAAATTTTTCAGCCGCCGGCGCATGATCGAGGATAAGGTTGCTGATCAGGTGATCATGGACAACCACATCCGCCGCGGCAAGGCACTCGACGCCCTTGAGTGTGAACAGTCCGGGATCGCCCGGGCCTGCGCCGACCAGATAAACCTTTCCTTTCTTCAGCGGCATCTTGCATCCTTTATCAGGCCGGCGGCGCCCGCCTCAAGCATCCTGAGCGCAAGTTTTTCGCCGGCTTCATGCGGCGTATCTACCGGACCCCGATATGAGTCTTTCATTATTATTTCCCCTTCCCTGTCCGATACCATAGCCTGAATCTCCAGGATATCATCATGTACGGAGGCCAGGGCTGCTACGGGCGCACGGCAACCTCCCTCCACCGTATGCAAAAATGCCCGTTCGGCAGTTATCGCCAGCCACGTGGGCAAATGGTTGATCGTTCCGATGATCTCCTCTACTCTGCCGTCGCCTTCCCTGGCTTCTACAGCCAGTGCGCCCTGCCCGATGGCCGGCAGGAATAATTCCAGGGGAAGGTACCCGGTTATTTTATCACTCCAGCCGAGCCTGAGCAGCGCTGCGGCGGCGACGATTACACCCTCCAGTTGTCCGGAGCTCACACGGCGCAGTCGGCTGTCCACGTTGCCGCGAATATTGCAGACCTCCAGGTCCGGACGGATGTGTTTGAGTTGTACAGCGCGGCGCAGGCTTCCGGTGCCTATCTTCGAGCCGGGATTCAGATCGGCCAGCGGGGAACAGGCTACCAGCGCGTCGCGGGGGTCCAGTCGCTCTGTCACGGCGGCCAGGCACAATTGCCGCGGCAGAACGGTCGGCAGGTCCTTGAGGCTGTGCACGGCTATATCTATGCTGCGGTTCAAGAGGGCTTGCTCCAGCGCTTTGACGAATATGCCTGTATCGCCGGCCAGATCGATGCTCAAGCTTCGGTTGCGGTCGCCCTCCGTCACGATCTTACGTATCTCGATCTCAATGCCGGGGCGAGCATGCTCGATCTCGCGGGCCACCGACTCAGCCTGGATCATGGCCAGGCTGCTTCCCCGGGAGCCGATCACAAATTTAGTATTCACAGGTCCTTACCATCGTTCAGTCCAAAAAGACGGTTGATTATATCTATCCGTTCCGCGCTCCCTCCTTCTTTGAGATACAGTATGGGGTCCCTCAATATCTTGTCCACGATCGACCTGGTGAGCAGGTCGACATGTAGTTTATCTTCCTCCGACAGAGACGCCATTTTTTTCATGGAATTATGGTACTGCGCCGCACGGATCTTCTCGGCCCTGCCCATCAGGGACTTTATAACCGGTCGGGCGCTGTATGCCTGCCACCACCTCATGAGCATTTCCATTTCTTCGGCTATGATCCCCTTGACGGCCGCCACCTCCGCCTCCCTCTCCTGGCGGTGGTTGTCGGCCAGCTCGTTAAGGTCGTCTATATTGTAGAGATGCACGTTGTCGATGCCGCCGACGTCCGGCTCAACGTTGCGCGGCAGTGCTATATCGATAATGATCAGAGGCAGTTGCGGCCTTGCGCTTATGGCCTCGCTCACCTGCCCGCGGCGGAGCACCGGGTGGGGTGATGCTGCGCAGGCGATTACGATGTCGGTATCTCGCAGCTCCGCCGCCAGCATATCCGGGCCGACGGGACGTCCGCCGCAAGTGTCTGTTATCCGTACTGCGCGCTCCAGCGTTCTGCTGACGACCGCTATATCCGCAGCGCCTCTGCTGCTGGCCACCCTTAGTGCCAGCCTGCCTGCCTCGCCCGCCCCTATGATAACGATCTTACATCCACCGATATCGTTCACAATATCCAGGGCCTTGTTGACCGCTATAGAGCTGATGGACAGTGGATTTCTGCTGATGCCGGTTTCGTTGCGCGCACGCCTGCCCGTGCTAATGGCGCTCTCGAAGACGTGCCGCAGGGGCAGGTTAATCGTGCCCGATTTCTCTGCCTCTGCCAGCGCCTGGCCTACCTGGCCCAGCACCTCGTATTCGCCGATGACCATTGAATCCAGGCCGCAGGACACGTCGAAAAGGTGCTCGATGGCGACCCGGTCGCTCATCACGTAGAGATAGGGGGCGGTGCTCTCCGTCAGCCCCATACTTTTGCACAGGAAATCGACGCAGGCTTGCTCAAGATCTCCAATATGGCTGCCTGTGATATATACCTCCGTGCGGTTGCAGGTTGAGAGAATGATGCCATGCTGTAAATGACGCCGTAGAAGATGAAGATGCGCGGGCAGACCGTCGGGGCTAATAGCAGCCTTTTCGCGTACCTCAACGGGCGCCGTGCGGTGGTTTATGCCGGCGAGGCTAACATGCATGGGCATCTTCCTTCAGTAAGATCATTTTGCACATTTCCTGAGTTTCTCGATCAAAGCTTGCCCGGCCTCTTCGCTCCGCCCTTCCCTGATGAGCGCGATCATTGAGTCAATATCGATGGTCCGTTGCCAGTCGCTGCTGCTTACTTTCAGTCTCTGTTTCTTGATGCGGCGGCGGACCTCCTCAATTACGGTGACCAGCGACGCATATTCATTGCCGAATGCGCCTTCCAGCCTGCTGCGGATCTTGCGCGCCAGCGCGGGACTTTTGGCGGAGGTTGAGACAGCGATCGAAAGATCGCCCCGGCGCAGGATGGAGGGGACGATGAAATCCGACAGCACAGGATCATCCACCACGTTTACGGGAACTCTGCGTTTTTTGGCTTCCTCTGCTGCGCTGCGGTTGATTTTGCGATTGCTGGTGGCGACAATGGCGATAGATACACCTTTTATATCGCCGTCGCGATAGGACCTGTTTACGGATTTTATCATACCTTCACGCTCAAGCTTGCGCAGACCGGCGCATAGCCGGGGGCTGACGACGGTGACCTCGGCTCC
>JAQTLG010000118.1 GCA_028715025.1 Dehalococcoidia bacterium
GCCGCTGTACGGCGTCAAAATGGCGGTTGAACAGGCCCAGGTGTCCCTGGCGACATCGGACATCGACAGGGCGGAGATATATGCCAAGCTGGCTGAGAAGAGGGCACAGGAGATAGAGGCCCTGGCTCGGCAGGGGAAAGCCGAGTATCTGGTCAGCACTTCGGCCAAAATGGACTATCAGCTCGAGCAGGCCGAGACCTATATCAACAGATTCCAGACGGCCAATGTGGCCGCTCCCGCACCGACGAGGGAAGCTGCTACCACCACAGCACCTGACGGCGAGACATCCAGCCAGCCCACACAGACAGCGCCCGAGCCCACCATCCAGGCAAAACCTTATACTGCCACCGACACGGATAAGCCACAGGTCCCGCCACCCGGAACGTCACCCACAAACACGACCGATCAGCCTGTCTGGACCGGTCCCACCATCGAAAGCAACGTCGGCGGCGGGAAAACAGCGGACGGCAAAACGACCGTAAAACAGCCGGTGCCCGCATCACGCGCCACGGTGAACGTCAACAAAGCCAAAAACGCTTTGAACTCAAGCACAGCCAAGAGCCTGGCCACGCTGCAGGATGCTCTGGATAAAGCGCCCGAATCAGCCAAACCGGCCATCATCCAGGCCATCGAACGGGTTAAAAAAGCCAACCAGTGGTCGCAGAGCAATTCCAATATCGGCCAGGACAATAAGCCTCAAATAATCCAGCCCGGGCCGAAGTATGTACCACCAACGACCAACAGGTCGACCGATACCAACACCACTACCAACACAACCACAAATACGGTCAAGCCCACGGTCGTACTGCCCTATACGCAGAAATTGCTGCCTTCCACCTCGGACAACAACTCCACCAGGCTGTTATATAAATAGAATCGATATCCAAAATTTTATTTAATTCGGGCGCTGGTATGCGCCTCAGGGAGGATCGAATGAACCGATCGGCAAAATATGCACTGCTGCTGGCACTGGTCGCCGCGCTGATAATCCCGGCCGCCTGTGCCCAGAAAAGCGTGAATGAGAGCAATACCACTTGGGCCGGAATGACGCCGGCCCCGGCGCCGGCGTCCGCGCCGTCCTTTCTGGCTGGAGAAAGGTCAACAGAAACTGCATCGTATGATTACGCCAAAGACGCAAACGGCGTAGACGATGCCGGCATAGACCGGAAAATAGTCAGGACGGGCTCCATGAGCATGGAGGTGGAGGACATCAGCAAAGCGCAGGCCGAGATCGCCGATATCGCCGTTCAGTACGACGGGTACGTGGTCACATCAAACCTGAACGCAGATAAAGAACACCCCAACGGATTCATCTCGTTCAGGGTCCCCGCCGGGAAATTCGACGACGCACTGGTCAGGTTGCGTCAGCTGGCGGTCAAGGTAACCCATGAAAACACCAGCAGCCAGGATGTAACCGAGCAGTACACGGATTTAAAAGCACAGCTGAGCAACTACGAGGCCACCGAGGCCCAGTACCTGGAGCTGCTTAAAAAGGCCGACAACGTTAAGGACATGCTGGAGGTGCAGCGTGAGCTGTCCAGCGTCAGGGGCAATATCGAGAGGATCAAAGGGCGTATGCAATACCTGGAGAAGACATCGGACACGTCCCTCATCGAGGTCAGCCTGAGCAAGTCAATGCCCATCGGCGAAAGCACCTGGGACATTTCAGGTGTTTTCAAGGGCGCGGTGGACGGATTAATCGCCTTCGGCAAAGTGCTGCTAAGCGTATTGATCTGGCTGCTGGTCTTCTCCCCGGTCTGGATCATAGCGCTGGTAATAATCTTCATAGTCAGGCGCAGAAAAAAGGCCAAAAGCGGCGCTTCGACGACCAAGTAATCCATCCGAGAATGTTATAATAAAGGGCAGCGCTCCAAAGGCTGCCCTTTATTTATTCACATGGACTTTGCAGTATACGAAGATACGCCGCGGACCGATATATGGATACGGGCCATTTTTTTTCTGCCCGCCCTGATCATTCTGGCTACGGTCGTTATAATGCCGGCTGAAGAGCCGTGGGTGCCTGTCTTCCTGGTCTTATTAGCTTTAATAGTCGTCGGCCTTCCTTTTTTATTAATACCCACGAAGTTGAGCATACTGAACTCGGCCATTCGTATCGGATTCCGTCTACCGTTTGCGTTCCTTATTCCCTTTAACACAGTCACCACGCTACGGCCTTCGCGCTGGTCGACCGTCGGTATCAATCTGCCCACCAACCTTTCTTTAAAAAACGCGGTCGAAATCGTCCGCAAGCACCGCCTGTCGGTCACCATAACTCCATCTGATAAAGAAGCCTTTTTAGCCGGCTTCAACAAGGCATTTACAGAGTGGCGGACATACGAGGTGAGAGGTCAATGAAACCGATCCAATGGTCGGGCGGCAAGCTCAGACTGCTTGACCAGACTGCACTGCCGCATCAGGAGATATATCTCGAGATCTCCGACTACAGGGAGGCTGTTCGCGCCATTAAGGCCCTTCAGGTGCGCGGCGCCCCGGCCATCGGCATCGCCGCAGGCTACGGCATAGCGCTGGGAGCGCGGTCGATCAAGGCATCATCGATAAAAGCTTTTCAAAAGGAAATGGAGCATGTCCTTGAAGATTTCGCAGCTTCCAGGCCCACGGCGGTCAACCTTTTCTGGACCATAAACAGGATGAGGCGGGCGCTTTCAACGGCTGACTCGCGGGGGGAAGCCGTGGAAGCGCTGGAAAAAGAGGCGCGCCTGATCCAGAGGCAGCAGTCCGCGGCTATGGCCGTTCTGAGCCGCATCGGGTCATCCCTTATCGACGATAATTGCACTATACTGACCCATTGCAACACGGGACAGCTGGCCACGGGCGTGGAATACGGCACTGCGCTGGGTGTGATCAAGGCCGCGGCCGAACAGGGGAAAAAGGTGTCGGTGTACGCCGATGAGACGCGTCCCCTGTTGCAGGGCGCGCGCCTCACCACCTGGGAGCTGGAGCGGCTGAAAATACCCGTCACGCTTATAACCGACAGCATGGCCGGCCATTTTATCAGCCGGGGTAAAATCGACTGCGTTCTGGTGGGGGCGGACCGCATCGCCGCCAACGGCGATACCGCCAACAAGATCGGCACCTACTCCGTAGCGGTGCTGGCCGGGGAAAACGGTATCCCCTTTTACGTGGCCGCGCCCCTCAGTTCCATAGATATCTCAATAGTCTCGGGCGACCACATACCCATCGAGGAGAGAGGCCGGGAAGAGGTGCTGGAATTCCAGGGGCAAAGGATCGCCCCTCAGAAGGTGCGTGCGGCAAACCCGGCTTTCGACGTTACTCCCCACAGATACATAACGGCCATTGTGACCGAGAAAGGCATCATCAGGCCGCCATATAAACGTAATCTTAAATCCGCCATGCAGGAGGGCCAACAATGCAGGAAGCCAGGGTAGGAATAATCGGGGGCAGCGGCCTTTATCATCTGGAAGGCATGACACACATGAGGGAGGTGCGCTTATCGACACCGTTCGGCAACCCCAGCGACGCCATAACGCTGGGCAATATCGAAGGGGTGCATGCTGCCTTCCTGCCGCGGCACGGCGTGGGCCACAGGATCAGCCCATCCGAGCTGCCGTCCAGGGCCAATATCTATGCCCTCAAATCGCTGGGCGTGGAATATATCATCGCCATCTCCACCGTCGGCAGCCTCAAGGAGAAGATCAAACCCATGGACATCGTCATACCGGACCAGATCATCGACCGCACCTTCCTGCGGCCGAACACCTTTTTCGGAAACGGGATAGTCGGGCACGTGGCCTTCGCCGATCCCTATTGCCCGCATTTAAGCGACGTGCTGTACGACGCCGCCCACCGCAACGATATACGCGTCCATGACGGCGGCACCGTGATAGTCATGGAGGGTCCGCAGTTCTCCACGCGAGCAGAATCGGAATTGTACAGGTCCTGGGGCGCCGACATTATTTTGATGACCGCGCTGCCCGAGGCCAAGCTGGCCAGGGAAGCCGAGATATGCTACGGCATGATGGCCATCGTCACGGACTACGATTGCTGGAACGAGCTGAGCGAGACCATCTCCGCCGATATGGTCGTATCGAATCTCAGAAAAAGCCTTCAGGTCGCCAAGAAGGTGCTGCGACACGCCATCGTCAACCTGCCCGAGAAAAGAGAGTGCAGTTGCGGACACGCGCTGGAAAATGCCATAATAACTGCCCCCGAATTGATACCTGAGAAAGCCCGGAAAGACCTCGACATTATCATCGGGAAATACATTAAATAACAGGAGTCATATATCCGTGCCCGAGTTCAACTGCGCTGCCACGATCATAGGCGGAATGCCGGATAAAGATGCGGCCGCATCCTGCGCCGCGATAAGCAAACACCTGGTAGACCTGCCTGCCTGGCCGCAGCTGCCATTCCGCTCGAACCTGGAGAACATGTACGTCCAGTACAGCCAGGGGTTCCCCGGCATCGCCGTGGACGGCCAGAAGCTGCACATCGAACGTGGGGCGGACCTCGATCGCGGTATCGAACGGCTTTATTACGACTGGAGCGAAAATAAAACAGGCGGCTATGCCATCGATAAAGAATATGCATCGGGCCTGCACTACATGGCATCTCACACGTCAGCAACACTGCCGGTAGTTAAAGGACAGATCACCGGCCCGATAAGCTGGGGCCTGTGCGTTACCGACGGCTCGGGCAAGGGCATAATCTACGATGAAACGCTGGCCGATGCGGTCAGCAAATTCCTCAAGCTGAAAGCAATCTGGCTGGAAGGCTTCATGCGTTCCTTCTCCAGGCAGACGGTTATCTTTCTGGATGAACCGTACCTGGCGTCCCTGGGCTCGGCCTTCGTAGCATTGCCCAACGAGCAGATTACAAGCCAGTTAAACGAGGTTCTGAGCGGCCTAAAAGGCGTCAAGGGCATCCATTGCTGCGGTGGAACAGACTGGTCGCTGCTGCTCGGACTGCCCATAGACGTTATCAGCTTCGATGCCTATAACTACCTGGATTCGATACTGTGTTACCAGCAGGATCTGCTGTCCCACGTCCGCAGGGGCCGCGCCATAGCCTGGGGCATTGTTCCCAATGATGAGGAAGCACTGAAAAAAGAGACCCCGGCCAGCCTCTTCGACAGGTTCGGGGACGCGCTGTCGCATCTGACCGGGGATGGGATTTCCATACGACAGGTGGTCAGGCAGAGCCTGGTCACACCGAGCTGCGCGCTTCTGTCCCTTACTCATGACGGGGAAGAATATGTTTATAATTTGTTAACGGAGCTGTCATCCTGGGCGAGGCGAAAATATGGTTCATAAACGACCGCTGAATTTGAATTCTACGGCCGCATTAGCGATAATAAATAACGAGTTCTATATAAGGTAAAATATTAGGTGATATAAGATGAACAAACGCAAGAAAATGGCCCTGCTCAAGCACCGCCGCAAGAGGAAAAAGTTTGAAGAGCGCAGGAAGGCTCTGAACCTCGCTTCCGGCGCGGTAACCAAACCGGCTGTCAAGACAGCTGCCAGGAAAGAGATCGAGATACCCAAGCCCGTCAAAGCGCTGGCCGATATGCTTAAAACGCCGCCCGCTAAAAAGCCGGCGGTCAAAAAAGAGAAGCCCGAGCCGGTGAAGGCTGAAGCGGCTGAAAAGGTGGAAAAGACAAAGAAAGCGCCGGCTAAAAAGAAAGCCAGCCCGGCATCCGGATCTACTACGGCAGCCAAGGCGCCAGCGCCTAAAAAGCCTGCCATCCGGAAAAAGAAGCCAGAGTCCACCGAAGGGGGTTGATGGGGCAAGCTTATCTGCTAACGGGCATGCCCGGCACAGGTAAAACCAGCATCATCAAAGAGGCGCTTACACAGTCGAAGTGCAATGCT
>JAQTLG010000119.1 GCA_028715025.1 Dehalococcoidia bacterium
TACGCATCCTGATTATTTCATCCGGGGAAGGCCGAGGCCGTACCAGGCAATGATATTGCGCTGGATTTCATTGGTTCCCATCGACACGATAGGCACGAAGCAGCCCTGGTAGGTATACGCGGGGCCGCCGTTCATTTTGGCAAATTTGGAGTGCTCGGCCTGGCCATAGGGTCCTAAAATGTCGCAAGCTACGTGAGCGTATTTTTCCATCAGTTCGCTGGCGAAGACTTTTACTGCGGCAGCGTCCATCAAGCCCATCTCATTTCTGTTCTGCTGGTCGGCTACGCGGTAGGCCAGTGTGCGCACAGCCTCGAGCTGACATGCCATGTCGGCTACCTTATTCCTTACCATGGGGTCCCTTGACAGAAGCTGTCCGCCACGTTTAGTTTCATTGCAGTAGTTGACCAGCTCTTCCAGGCCCCTGACCAATCCATATACCATATCGAGGTTGGACCTTTCGAAGCCTGCCAGCACATTGACCACGGCCCAGCCTTCGTTCTCCTGTCCGACGATATATTTGGTGGGGATGTGCACGTCATCCAGGTAAACTTCGTTGTATACGTGGGAGCCGCTCATGTAGGGTATGCCCTTTACTGTGATGCCAGGGGTTTTCATATCGCACAGCATAAAGGTGAGATTGTGGTGCTTCTTGGCGTTGGGGTCGGATTTGTAGACTCCGAATGCCCAGTCCGCAAAGTGAGCGCCAGTGTTCCAGGTCTTCTGGCCGTTGACGATAAATTCATCGCCCTTGCGCACTGCTGAGGATTGCAGACCGGCCAGGTCCGATCCTGAGTTGGGTTCGCTCCAGAGTTCGCAGAACATGAGTTCAGCGTTGGCGATCTTGGGCAGGAACTCCTTCTTTATCTCTTCGCTGCCTGCAGCCAGCAGGGTCGGGGCAAGCATGGACACGCCGAAGATGTCGGAGCCGGCAAGGTCGTAGTAGCCTCGGGCCTCGGCGAAGAGCACCTTGTCCATCATTTCGCCTGTTCCGCCGTATTCCTTGGGCCAACCGAGAGCCAGCCAGCCTCTTTTGGCGAACTCTTTGGCGCAGTACCGGTGGAAATTCCAGCCTTCTTCGGTGTCGAACTGGCTTTCGAAGCCTACCCAACTCTTGGGCTTCTTCTTGTCCAGTTCTGCGCAGACCTTGTAACACTCCTTTCTGTGTTCTATCTGTTTGTCCGTCAGTCTAAAGTCCATGGTTCCTCCTTTATATTAAATTTGTATTTTTATACTAAATAGTAATAGTTTCGGGGGTTATTCGGGCGGTTTGTGACAGCTGTTCATATTTATGACTATGCTCCAAAACCGCTCTATTATAATTAAAAACAGCCGATAATTAAAGTCGGCCGGTAACTTGAGTCACAATCAATAGCGCTTGATTGCCCGGTCAATCACTTTCTTAATATCTCGATGATTTGATATTTCAGTACCCCTGAAGGGGCGGTGACTTCCAGTGCATCTCCGGCTTCCCTGTTGAAAAGAGCCTGTCCCATGGGTGAATTGAGTGAGATCTTGCCCTGCTGAATATTGGCCTCTTGAGAACTGACCAGTGTGTATTGTATCCTCTCCCCCGACTCCACAAAGGATATCACCACAGTATCGCCCATAGTTATTTTCAGGCCCTTCTCTTCCGGCGATTCAATCACCCTGGCTCGCTTCAGCGTGTTTTCCAGGTCGCGTATCTGTCCTTCGACATGGCCCTGTTTTTCCCGCGCAGCCTCCAGCGGCGCGTTTTCACGGAAGTCTTTATCTGCTGCTGCTCGTCTTAACTCTTCGCTAATTTTCGGCCTTTCTTCCTTCAACACAGCGAGTTTCCGTTTCAACTCCTCATACCCGTCCTTCGTCAGGATTATCGGTTCCTCGATTTTAACGGTATTTATCGAGGTGCGTTGACTGGTCGTCGGCTTCTTCACTCTGATGTGCGGCGCCAGATTGGATGCGGTTAATCCCTGTTTAAAACAATATGATAGAAAAGTCTTTACGGCATTGAGATGCTCTATAGTCTGGGAAGTACCCGAGTGGAATTGTTCAGAGTAGCTGGATACTACCTGTCCGGTCAGGTCTATAATTGGTCTGTCCAGGCCATACCAGCGTGTGAATTTAAGCAGTTCCTGCTGGATTTTTGGGGCGGATTCGGTTGATACAGTTGACAGGAACCGGGTGGCAGCTTCGCCGAGACTGGTTCCAGGATTAACTGGCAAGGGCTTTTGTTTTGAGGGCATTTTTCGCTAAACCGGTAAATATTAATACGGCGTCGAGTAAATTGTCAATCTATCGAATACTCTGGGTTTGGCTTAAGCAGCCTGTGTGGTTTCCCTATGTTTGGCGGGTTACATGCCCACAAAGAAGCTGTAGCCGATTAATTTATACGTAAGCTTAGCGGCAGTAAAGGAGCAAGAAGCAGGCCCCTGATCGGGACAAAGCTCCACCAGGTCAAATCCTACTATTTTTCTTTTTTCGGCCACAGCCCTCAGTAAACTGAGGACATCATTCCAGCCCAGGCCGCCCGGCTCAGGTGTTCCTACCGCCGCCATGATGGAAGGGTCCAGAACGTCAAGATCAATGGTGATATATACATTTTTCGACAGCGAATCGATGATATCGGAATGGGACAGATTGAGACTATTATCATCAACTATGAAAGGTGATAAGTGTCTGGAATTAATAAATTCTTGTTCTTCAAGGCTCATGCTGCGGATGCCGACCTGTGTCACCGGACATAGCTCGAGCGCCCGCCGCATGACGCAGCCGTGCCCGAACTTTGTGCCGAGGTATTGATCACGCAGATCGGTATGCGCATCAAGTTGCAACACCGAGAAGTCGGCGAACTTCTGGGTACATGCTTTAATCGATCCATAGCTGATAGAGTGCTCCCCTCCCAGCATTACGATGAATTTGTTCTCATCAAGCAGAGATTTTGCCGCGCTGTATACACGCTCGGCCATAGCTTCAGGGCTGTCCATGACAGGCTCTATGCTGGGGAGTGTATGTATCCCCATGCTGTGGAGTTCTTTGCCGAGCTCGATATCGTACCATTCCAGATAATAGGATGCTTCGATGATGGCCCTGGGGCCGTTGCGTGTGCCGCTGTGCCATTCCGTTGTGCCGTCATAGGGAACGGGCAGCACTGTTACACGCGAGGATTTGTAGTCAGAGTGTTGAGAAGGTAGCCCGGCGAAATTGCCTGGTTGGCTCAGCAGATGGCTGATATCGCTCATATCGAGTTAACTTCAAGGGCTTCACGGCATTCTTTGAGCTCTCCCGGCTCCCATTCGCGCCGTACCAGACAGCTCCTCATCCTGGTCAATTCGAACTTATCCCGCATATCCCTGATGATACGTTCCGCATCAAAATCTTTGCAGGAGAAAACATCGATGTTGATAAAGGCACGTTCGACGAATGTATGCAGGCTGATATGGCTCTCCGCTATAAACACAAGGCCGGATACTCCCCAATCCTCGGGTTTGGCGCCTGAGTATCTGAATACAATTGGATCCGATATCTTGGTCATGCCAATTTTACCCGGGTAGGCGTTAAGCAGATCGTGAATGAAGCTTTCATCCTGGAGTATCGTTTTGTTTTTTCCGAATCCATCAATTATCAGGTGCATTTTATCTCCTACAGCATGATTTTTCTTAATTCAAACAGGGCGGCGATGGCAGCCCTCTGCTTAATCTGCAGTCGTGTTCCGGGATAGGTCCGCTGGAATGCGTATGTATTTTTACCGTCGTCGATGCCTATCAGGATGGTCCCGAGCTTATGAGTAGCATCCCCATTCTCAATGACACCGGTCAGTCCGACACCGACTGAAGTATCGAATTCCCGCCTGATTGAAGTGGCCATCTCGCGAACGGCTTCCTGACTCAGCGGTCCATATCGGGATATCACGTTCTTGTCGATGCCGAATCTTTCTCCCAGCTCAGAGCGGTTAATCACTATACCACATTTAAAAAATTGCAGACTACCGGGGACGTTGGTAATAGTGTTGGCCAGTATCCCGCCGGTATCTGTTTCCAGCGTGGCAAGGCTCATGTTTTTCTTGATGAATAGATCCGCAATTATAGTCTCAAGCGTATCAGTATCTGTGCCCCAGATATAATCGTCTACGAGGGGACGGATTTCATTGGTGGTGGTTTTTACCAGCTGTTTGGCCTCATCCAGGGAATCGGCTTTGGCTGCGATACGAAGGTGAATGCCATCGGGCTTGGCGTAAATGCCCACGGTGGGATTACGGGCAAGCAAAAATGACCTCGTAATCTCTCCCAATTTAGCCTCGCTGAGGCTGAATGTTTTCACAGTGCTGGAATAAATGACGGATTCGCAGAACTCGCGCTGCAGCCTTGGCGCCACAACGCTCGACCACATCTGCTGCATCTCACCCGGAGGTCCGGGCATGGCGATGATAACATGTCTATCTCGCTCCACCCACCAGCCAGGCGCTGTACCCCGCGGATTGGGGATGACCTGACAGGATGGTATAACGGCAGCCTGCTTGATATTGCTCTCAGGCATATCCATATTGAAATGCTTGAACAGCTCTTTGAACTGGCTAACCAGTGATTGGTCTATCGAGATGGGTTCCTGGAAAAAATCTGCGATCGATTCACGTGTAATGTCATCCTCAGTCGGCCCCAACCCACCCGTAGTAATGATTATATCGGACCTCTGCCAGGCGTGATTGAGAGTCTCGATGAGCCTTTGCCTGTTATCGCCGACGGTGGATATAAAATGAAGATCTATGCCGAGTAAAGGCAACTGGCTGGCCAGATAAGCGGCGTTCAGATCCGTTATCTCGCCAAGCAGGAGCTCAGTGCCGATTGAAATTACTTCTGCCTTCATCTACCGACATAATATCCCTGTTAACATTTATTGGCTGTAACGCCCAGATACTTTTCAACCAGGTCCATGGCGCAATATTCCCCGCACATACTGCAAGCGCGCCCCTTCACGGAGTACTTGGACCTTATTTCCTTGGCCTTATCTGGATCGATGGACAACTCGGCCTGCGCATCCCAGTCAAGGTGTTTGCGGGCTATAGACATCTGGCGGTCCCAACCGGCGGCCTTACCCTGGCTTCTAACGATGTCTGCTGCATGAGCGGCTATGCGGGAAGCGATAACTCCGTTTCTGACGTCCTCGGCGTCGGGAAGTGAAAGATGCTCGGCCGGCGTCACATAGCAGAGGAAATCCGCTCCGTAAGCGCCTGCAATGGCTCCGCCGATAGCACCTGTGATATGATCGTAGCCGGCGCCCACGTCTGTAACCAGAGGTCCAAGCACGTAGAAAGGTGCACCTTTGCACAGGCTCTTCTGCAACTGCATATTCATTCCGATATGATTCAGCGGCAGATGTCCCGGCCCTTCAACCATGACCTGTACCCCCGCCTTCCAGGCGCGCTCCACCAGCTCACCCAGAGTGACCAATTCCTGTATTTGGGGACGGTCGGATGCATCGGCCAGGCTGCCCGGCCTCATACCATCGCCCAGGCTCAGGGTAACATCATACCTGAAGGCTATATCGAGAAGCCGGTCATAGTTTTCATAAAGAGGGTTCTCTTTTTCGTGATAAATCATCCAGCCAAGCAGAAAAGCTCCGCCCCGCGATACTACATCTGGGATGCGTCGCTGGCTCTTCAAGGAGTCTATGGCGTTCTGAGTAACACCGCAGTGAACTGTTACAAAGTCTACGCCGTCAGCGGCCTGTTCCTCGATGGCTTTAAATATATCATCGGCGGTGGCCTTAATTATCGGCCCGTACTTTTCTCCGGCCTCGATCATTGCCTGATATATGGGGACAGTGCCTACAGGGATACTGCTC
>JAQTLG010000120.1 GCA_028715025.1 Dehalococcoidia bacterium
CAGCGACGCGGCAATCTACTGCCACCCTGATTGTATGCACAAGATTGCCGCGCTTCGCTCACAATGACGAATTAATGAGAGCTTGCAGTGACGTGAGTGCATAAGCGTCTCTACTTGATGAGCGCCTTGATCCCCAGAGGAATGGCCAGCTCGGTGAGCACCTTCGTAATGGCCTCCCTGAGGCTTTTCTTTTGCTCTTTTGAGATGGAGTAACTTATCTTCACCATGCCGGCGATGGCGTTGGCCGTGCGCAGGTGCAGTTCGATTTTATCCGGATAATCCCTGATCAGGTCGCGCAGCCTGAGCCTGAGCAAGGCTATCTCCTGGTCGAGCCCCTCCACACCTCCTGCCTCCTCCAACATCAGGCTGCGGGTTTCACCCAGGGCGGGGCCGTAGAAGTCCCGCTTTACGTCCCTTTTTGCCTGCTTTTTCGCCATTTTTTATCTTGAAAACCAGCAATCCATAAACGATAGCATAGGCCGCGGCGTCATACCTCTCCAGCCTGAGGGCATACTTAAGAAGCTCAACCATATCGAGCTATATTAGTACGCAGCCCAGAGGGCCTTCAACGGATTGCTGTCGCCCTCGAAAGAAAATGAATTATTTCACTGGCTGATCCTGGGATCAATCCACAGGGCGCTGCTTTTGCCCGGCTCCGCACCCCCCTCCACCCTCAGTACGGGCATGACCTTTCTGCCGCCGTAGGTTGCAAGATCGATATCTATATCATGCAACCTGCCGTCGCCGGAAGCCTCGATAGCCGGCCACCAGACGATGCCCCCCCTGTCATCCTTTATGCCGAAGAGAAAGGCCGCACTCCCGGCATCCCCCGCTTCCCCGGACAGCCCCACCCTGGCAGTGAAGCGCGTGTTGTAAGGCAATTCCAGAGGCAGCATATAGCCTCCCGCCTGCCACTGCTCCTGCCAGTCGCCGAAGATCCCTTCGATCCAGCCATAGCCGGCGCCAGGCGGTACCATCTCGATGGCATTGCGATAGGTCTGATTGTCCGCAGCAACGACTTCGAGCAGCCTTTGCGCGTATCCGGTAACCGCATCGCCATCCGAGTAATCGATCCGACCGGCGCTGCCTCTCCAGCTCGCCCGCGAAGCATATTGACCGAAATCGTATCGGTATTTGAAGCCAAAGGTCGGCACATAGCAATTATTTTCTTTGCCGGCCTCTTCCACCTTATTATCTCCGTTGGCGCATATTTTAATCGTGTTTCCTTCCCAGTCGTAATTGGTAAAAGGCAGTGTCTTTTCCTCACCGGCCTTGAGTCCGCTCACCCAGCTAGTGTCCCGAAGCATGTTGCTCTGGTCATAGACGTAGGTCTCGCTGGGGCCGGCATCGGCAGAGCCGATGTTTTTGATCTTATAGTAGAGCAGCCCGCTGATATGCGTCACGCCCGTGACCACCAGGTCCGGCAGGAATTCGCTCCTCTCCACCACATCAACCGTGACCCAGGCGGTCGATACTCCCCTCTGTCCGGAAGCGGTGAGGGTATACCTGGTGGTTTTCTGCGGCGATACATCAACTGAGCCAATGGGCTGAACCCTGCCCGGCCCGTTGTCAATGGTCACTGCTGCGGCGTCAGACACGCTCCAACGAAGGGTAACGTTCTCACCCGGCATAATTACATCGGCCCCGGCTGAGAAATCGTTGATTACCGGCCAGGATTTAACTTTTACAGCCGGTGCGGCGACCGTGGTATTATCTACAGACGGCTCTTCTGCAGGCTGAGTTGCCGGCAGGCAACCTGCCAGGATTAGAGCCACGGCCACAATCAATGTTAAGCGTAGCCTGATCATCTCATTTCAAGTATAACAAAGAGAAAGATACAGTACATGTCAGCGTTGAAAAGGGCCTACGTCTATATTGAAAGCGGGCTGTTTTTAGAGTATGCTAATTTCGATAAGCGACCTGTTCGTGATTAATGCGGCAGGAGGAAGGTAAATGGTTGAGACACTTAACGAGAAATTCGACGCCGTAGTGGTGGGTACGGGCCCTGGCGGGGCCACAGTGGCCAGAGAGCTGACCAACGCCGGCAAGAAGGTGCTGATGCTGGACTGGGGTTCCAATGCTCCCGTGAAGGGCAGCAACGCCCAGGCCCTCGGCTACATCGGCATGCCCTATAAGAGCCTGTATTTCATCGATAATTTCCTGGGGCTGGTGCGCGCCATCACGGTGGGCGGCAGCTCAATCGTCTATTATGCCACCGCCTGGGAGCCGCCTTTCGACTATTGGGATAAATACGGCATAAACCTGCGCGACGAGGCTGCCGAGATCAAAAAAGAGGTCCCTATCAATCCTCTTACGGACGAATTGATCGGCCCCTCGGCCAAAATGATCGCCCGGAGCGCACGCGATCTGGGCTACAACTGGCAGAAGCTCAATAAGTTTGTATACCTCGACAAATGTCGTGCTAAGTGCGACAAATGCGACCTGGGCTGCCCTTACGGCGCCAAGTGGAACTCGCGCATATTCGTCCAGGACTCCACCGCAAAGGGTGCGCAGCTGCTGGACCTGGCACATGTAACCAGGGTCATCGTTGAAAATAAAAAGGCCACGGGTGTGGAGTTCTCGCGCAAGGGCAAAAAGTATATCGCCAGCGCCGACAGAGTGATCGTGGCAGCGGGCGGGATCGGCTCCCCAATCATACTGGAGAACAGCGGCATCCCGCAGGCGGGCGCCAATTTCTTCTACGATCCACTGATCGCAGTGTTCGGTACCGTAAAAGGCCTGGACGACGGCAAGGAGTTCCCTATGGCCATGGGTCAGCACATGGTGGAGGACGACTACCTGATGACCGACATGACATTACCCTGGCTGATCTACGATGTATTCACCGCCGAGGTCTTCCGCCTGGACAAACTATCTAATAAGAGCCAGCTTACCATCATGATCAAAGCGCGCGACAGTCTGAGCGGCAAGATCAGCAAATCCGGGTTCATTAAGAAACCGTTTACACAGATAGAGCGCGGCAAGCTGATGAGCGGATTTGAGCGCGCCAGGAAGATTCTGAAGAACGCCGGCGCCAAGGATATCTTCAAAACCTGGTGGATCGCATCACATCCGGGCGGTACCTGCAAGATCAATGACATCGTGGACACCAACCTCAAGACGGAGATCGATAACCTGTACGTATGTGACTGCTCGGTGATACCGTCCGAGTGGGGCCGGCCGCCGGTTTACTCGATCTTGTGCCTGGGCAAGCGGCTGGGAAAACATCTCCTGGCCGGCAAATCGGAGTCCAGGGCAACGGCGGCGGCGCCCGCAGGAAATTAGCATCACTCAATAACACACATTTGTTTTAAATCCTTCAGATGAAGGCGTATCAGGTGATATGCTTTATTGAATCTGCCCGGCGGCAAATATTTATAAGGATCAGAGAATGACGATACCATTATTTAAGTCCTACCCGGCCCTGGAAAAGCACGTGCCCTGGATATCTCTGGGCCAGTATCCCACGCCCGTGCAAAAGCTTGAGAACCTGGGCAGGGCTGTGGGATACCCCGAACTCTGGATAAAACGCGATGACCTGTCGTCGAACATCTACGGGGGCAACAAGATACGTAAACTGGAATTCGCTATCGCCGATGCCCTGAACAAGAAGAAAAAATATATGATCACGGTGGGCGGCATCGGAACCAACCACGGCCTGGCCACTACCATTCACTGCAACCGCGCCGGCATCAAAACGGCGCTGGTGCTCATCCCCCAACCGATCACCGAAAAGGTGCAGGAGAACCTCCTGCTGGACCAGCATTTCGGCGCCGATATAAACGTCGGCCGCAGCACCATGGAAGCCTACCTGCGGGCGGTCTGGGTGATGCTGACCCACCCCAACTTCTACCTGCTCTGGGCCGGAGGCACATCTCCCCTCAGTACCCTCGGATATGTCAACGCTGCGCTGGAACTAAAACAACAGATCGACGCAGGCCTGTTGCCCGAGCCTAAATACGTCTTCGGTGCCACCGGCTCCATGGGCACCACGGCCGGATTGATCGTTGGATGCAGGCTGGCCGGACTGAAAAGCCGTATCGTGGGAGTCAAGGTCTCCATGGACGCCTATTCCAACGTAAAGGGCACCATATCGCTGTGCAATAGGACTATTCAAATGATGCGAAAACACGATCCTTCGGTGCCGGATATGAGGTTCACCGCCTCCGATTTCGACCTGGAGCCGGGCTTCTTCGGAGGGGAGTACGGCAGGGTTACGCCGGAGGGCAGGGCCGCCGTTGACCTGATAAAGAAAACTGAGGGCATCGGGCTGGAAACCACCTATACGGGCAAGACGCTGGCAGCCATGCTGGATTTTATAAAAAAGGGCGGGTCGCCCGACGGCGCTCCGCTGCTATTCTGGAACACATACAACAGCGTGGATTACAGCGAGACTATTAAAAAGTGCGGCGGCTTCAAGACTCTCCCCAAAAGCGCACAGTGGGTCTTCAAAGAGAACCTGATATCGTATTTGAAATAGGCTATTGCGATCGATATAAAAGGGGCGGTTTTTTTATCCGCCCGTTAAATAGTATGGGAGGATGAGTATGCAGGAAAAAGAAGGTTCATCCGGACCGGGCCTCAAGAAATCTCTGGGGCTAATAGATACTGTCTCTATTGAGGTGGGCGCCATCATCGGGGCGGGTATCTTCGCTCTGACAGGCCTGGCGGTAGCGAAGTGCGGTCCCGGCGTGCCCATCGCCTTCGTTATCGCAGCACTGCCCATGGTGCTGGCTCTGTTGCCCATCGGCATGCTGGCTTCAATCCTCCCCACCGTGGGAGGCAGCTTCCGCTACCCCAGCCGTATACTCAGCCCATTCTGGGGCTTCATCGGGGTCTGGGGCATTATGATGGGCATCATGCTGGGCGGCATGCCTTTGTATGCCCTCAACTTCGCCGACTACATGCGCGTTATCTTTCCAGCATTCGACCGCAACCTGGTGGCCGTGATTGCTCTATCCTTCTTCTTTGTAATAAACGTGGTCGGCGTCAAGGCGGCCAGTGCCGTTCAGGTCGGTATGTTCTTCGTCCTGCTGGCGGCGCTGCTGGTATATATCATATGGGGCATACCGGCCATAGATCCCGCCAACCTCATGCCGCTCTTTCCGGGCGGGGCGGCCGGCCTTGCCATAGCCGCCGGCACACTCTTCTTCGCTTACATGGGCGCCAACTTCATCATCGACCTGGGCGCCGAGATCAAGAACGCAGGCAGGAATATTCCGCTGTCCTTCGCCATCAGCATGCCCATCATAATCATTATCTATACATTGATGGGACTTGTGACGGTCGGCACCGTGCCGTCCAGCGTCTGCGCCAACCAGCCGCTTTCCATTGCCGCAGGCAACTTCATGCCGCCCGGGCTGGCTCTTTTCTTCACGGTGGGAGGTGGTCTGCTGGCGCTGGCCACCACCATCAATGCCACCTTCATGTTCGCTTCGCGCTATATACTGGTCTTTGCCGAGGATGAGGTTTTCCCCAAAGTGCTGGCGGGGGTGAACAGGAGGTTCGGCACGCCGCACTGGGGACTGCTCGTCATGTTCGTACTGTCACTGGCCTTCCTGCCCCTGGGCGCATCATCTTTCGAAGTGCTGGCCTATACTGCCTCCATTGGCTCCATCGTGCTGCTCTTCCCCATCCTCATCTCAGCCATGCGTTTCCCCCGTAAAATGCCCGAGGCCTATGCCAGGGCCCCTTTTAAACTAAAGGGCCTGTGGCTTCGAATAGTGCCCATACTGGCCCTGATCTTCGGCACATTCTTCATCGCCGCATTGATCTTAGAGAGTCTGACCGCCTTCCTC
>JAQTLG010000121.1 GCA_028715025.1 Dehalococcoidia bacterium
CACAGTATTGAGCAGGATGGGGAAAAAAGCTCCCAGCCAGATCAGGAATACAGCAGGCTTGAAACCCAGTCCAAACCACAGCATAGCCAGTGGTATCCAGGCCAGTGGCGGGATAGGGCGCAGCAGTTCTATGATCGGCTCAAGCAGGTCTCGGGCATTTCGCCACCAACCGATGATGATGCCCAGGAATATTCCCGTCACTCCCGCCAGCGCAAAACCGACCATGACCCTCCAGAGGCTGATCAATGTATTCCCTATCAGCTCGCCAGCCCATGACAATCCAGGAGGACCGGGTGCGACTAACAGCTGCCCGAGGGCAACAATTACGGCAACAGGAGTCGGAAAAAGCTGAGGTATATTGGCCAGGAGGGCTGCCCCTTCCCAGATTAATAGGAACAGGAGGATCGATATTAGTCGTAAAGGACGCGTGGCTTCACCTCTGCAGGTATTTGGTATCTACAACCATCTCGACAAATTTATCCAAATCCGGGACATCATCAGTTGTTATTATCGGCCTGATAGCTCCTGTCTCACCAAGATTGATGATGTCTCCAACAAATTTCTTGACGTCGTCCTTATTAAGAGAATAGGTGTATTTAACCCGCTGGAAGGCATTGTCTATAATTGCAGAATCCAGTTTGGTCCATTTGCTGGCAATAGCTTTGGCCTCGTCAGGGTTGGCCTCTATATAATCAATAGCCCTGCGATGTGCACGTATTACCGAAGCTACGGCACTATCCTGCGAACGGATGAAATCACCCCCGGCTACTATCACGCAGCAGGGATGACCGGGCCAGATATCCTTTGATTCCACGAGGACTTTACCGTAGCCGCCTACCACGGATTTGGCCACGAAAGGCTCCCATACAAAGTATCCGTCGATGCGCCCGGTCTGCAGGGACTGCGGCATGTCCGGAGGTTTAACCGTGCCGGGTATAAGTTCGATATCGTTGTAACCCAAGTTGTTTCCAGCCAGCAGCATTCCGAACATCACATACTGTATCGATCCAGGCGCGGGCGTGGCTATTTTTTTGGACTTCAGTTCGGAAATGGTGGTTATATCTGTACGGGTCACCAGACCGGAACCCTCCAGATTGACGCCTGATACTATGGAAAGCGGAATCTTGCGGGCAGCCGCCATCACGGCAGGCGCCATTCCAACATAGCCCATATCGATCTGGCCGGCTGCCAGGGCATCCATCTCTGCAGGACCGGCCTCGAAGGGCCCCACCACCTCGATATCCAGCCCCTCCTCAGTGAAAAATCCTTTGTCCTGGGCCACAAAGAACGGCAACTGGTGCAGATCGCCCAGCAGATAGCCGATACGTATCGAGGACGGCTTGGCAGGCGCACAGCCCCACAGACCACTGATCGGGAGAAATAACAACGATGCCAGCACAATACTCATCAGCAGCTTGAATAAAAGTTTCATCTACTCCACCTGATTCAGCAAATTATACCAGTAGCCGGACAGTTGATTAAATTATACAATATTTGTATAATTTGTCTAATGCCGGTGACAGAGGATTAGTGGTTTGGATAGATATTATACGTGTGATATTATGAGGCCGCCTTTGAACCTGACCAATGGGTAAGCTATAACCGATCTTAATTGTTAAGGAGGATAACGGTGAGCAATAAAAAAATCCAGGCAGACTATTGGGATAAGAAGATAGATATCGAGGTGCCGGGAGATACGGTGGTGGGAGAGATACCCAATCCTCCAGCCTTACAGGACCCCGAAAAAGCTATACGGGACGCCATTGCAAAGCCGATCGGCGCTCCGCCCCTGGCCGAGCTGGCCAAAAAGGCGCGTAACGGCAAGGTCACCATCGGTTTTGATGACCCGTCCCGGCCCGGGAAGCCGAGGCAGATGATTATCCCTATTCTGATAGAAGAGCTTCTGAAGGCAGGTGTGAAAGAAGAAAATATCTATTTACTGTGCGGCAGCGGCAATCATTGCAAATGGACCGATCTGCAATTAAGGGCTTATCTGGGTCCCGCCATATATGACAGGTTTGCGCCCGGCGGCAGTGCGTCAAGAGTAATCAACCATGATTGCCATGACACTGAAAACCTCTTATATATGGGCACGTCTGCCATGGGCGACTATGTAGAGTACAACAGGGCACTGCAGGATTCCGATCTTTTTATTTATACCGGCACAGTTGTAGTTTCAAATTGGGGCGGTATGACGGGCACCGGCGTGATAATCGGTTTTCCCAGCACGCGCAGTATGACATCAACACACGGTTTTCCGGTGGTCGGCCATCCCGATTCCTGTCATGGCAACCAGCATACCATGATGTATCGTGCTCACAAGGAAGCTGTCATGGCTCAGATTGAAAAATGCACCGGCAAACGCGTATTTTATGTAGATGTCGTCCCAACCGCCGGTGGCGCCCCGGCCGGTGTTTTTGCGGGCTATTCGCCCGAGATCAACGAGCCTACCTGGAAATTTGCCGAGAGCATCTATCATATGGAGGTGCCTCAAGCCGACGTGCTTATTTACGGTGTCCCGCGCTACTCGCTTTACGGCGAAACCAGCAATCCTCTCATAGCGCTGGCTGCAGCGTGCGCCCCTGTAAGAATGTGGGTCAACAAGCCATTGTTGAGAGAAGGTGGTGTTGTTATAGCGCTGGCTCATTGCGACGGAACTATAGATGAAAGGTCTCACCCTTCGTATGCGGAAATACTTGACCTCTACCGGAACTGCTTCTCTATGCGGGAGTTGTCCGTCTATGAAGAGGAGTTCATGTACCGCGAGGACCTCATTTTCAAGTACAGGCATGCTCATGCCTATGCGCCGGTGCACGGATTCTGGCTGATGTATGAAAGCGAGTACGCCCTTAACCAGGCCAATAAAATCATCATGGCCGGCGTGCCGGGCATGGATAATCCTCTGGCACAGGTACAGGTCAGCGGCACCGGCGGGCCCGGCGCGGTACGCGATGTAGGCTGCACCCCTGCAAGGGATTTCGGTGAAGCCATGAAGATAGCCGAGAAAGTCGTGGGAAAAAATCCGCGGGTCATGGCCTGTCCATCTTTCTGGACCAGGATCAGACCCCGGTTCTACGTTAAATAGCATAAATTATATAAATTCAGGAGGCATAAGATGCGTCTGCAGTCTTATCAGGGCGAAATCAAGGACCACCTGCAATACCTGGGAATCTGGGACAACCTTGTTGCGGGGAAGCTCAAATGCTTTGTCTGCAAAGTAAAATTAAATACGAACAACTTCGGTTTGGCTTTTAAAAACTTCGACAAACTGGAGACAACCTGTAACAAGCTTGATTGCGTGCGTACCGTCACTCACGTTTTAAAGGACTGAATCTCATTTGACTAATATGCAGGAGATATAAAATGACAACTTTTTACGATAACAGAAGACCGTTTGACAATTATGATCCTACTACCAGGGAGTGGGACGCCATATTTATCGGCGGCGGAGCGTCAGGAAGGTTCGGCTCATCTTATTTCCGCGCCATGGGCGGCAACCAGTTAACCATCGAGGCCGACAATCACCTGGGCGGTAAATGCTGCAAGAACGCCTGCGTGCTGCACCATTACCTGTATGAGATTGCAGTTGAGCTGGATAAGGCGAGAATCTGGGACAAGAAGGAGTACTGGCCCAAGTTTCCCAGGAAAAACGGCAAGGTCGAAATATTGCCCATACTGCGGGATTACCATATCGGACGTGAATATGTCTTCGATTTCATGTTCCATCAGAGCAAGGAGCAGCTCAAACTTCAGTTCCTGCTCAATCAACGCGCTTCAGTCCTTGATGCACATACTGTGGCAGTCGAGGGAAAGGGCGAGTTTAAAACGAAGAACATTATAGTAGCGGCTGGCGCCGGTCCGGCCATGCCCCCGGTACCTGGAACTAACCTCAAGGGCGTATATACTTACGCAGACTTTCTCGAGCTCGACTACGAGCCTAAAGATGTTGTTGTTGTGGGCGCCTCCAAGAGCGGGCTGCCCTGGGCTGCCTTTTTCAATGCAGTCGGCTGCAACACCACGGTGGTCGAGATGATGCCGGCTCTCAGCCAGTTCCCCATCGACGATGATGTGCGGGAATACACTCTGCGCATGATGAAGATCAGAGGCCTGCCTGTGCTCGACGAGACCATGCTGGTCTCAATCAACGGGAGTGGCTCGGTTAAATCTGTGACGGTCAAGGGGAAAGATGGCGTGGAAAAGGTTATTAAAGCGGATCTGGTTTATCTGGGAACCGGGTGCACACCACGCTCTGAGATAGTCACTCCGATAGGAGTAAAAACCGGCCCCAAGAAAGAGATAATCATTGATAAACACATGGCGACCAATGTACCTGGGATATATGCCAGTGGCGATATCACCGGAGGTGTCATGGAGATGTGGAAGGCCAGACAAGGCGGCATGATGGCGGCCAAGAATATACTCGGCGCTCCCGCGGAATTCGAGACTGAGCTGTTCGCTGACACCCTGCATACCTTCTATGAGACAACCTGGGTAGGCATGACCGAAAAAGAGGCCAAAGAGAAGGTCGGGCAGGTCTTTGTGGTCAGGATGCCGATACAGGGTTACAAGAACTGGCTGCCTTTGCCTCTGGCCGAGGGGACCATGCAGTATGCCCACCAGTGGCCGGACCTGTCTGGATTCCAGAAGATTATTTACGATGCAAAGAGCCGTAAATTCCTGGGTGCACAGCACGTCGGCTACGGGGGCAAAGATTCTTTCCAGTACCTGCTGTACTTGCTTAAAAAAGGCGCGACTATCGATGATATTGCCAATCTGACGGAGCTGTTCATCAATCCCACTCATTTTATCCAGCTCTCACGCTTGCGCTCCGGTATGAAGAACCTTGTGGACCTGGGTTAAAACCTGCGCTTTACATCAGTTTATATAGCAGCTATTATTGCCGTGGATCAGGCTTAGCTAAAACTAATTACTGGAGACAGTGAACGTACAAAGGTGGTTGACTGATGATTAAGTTTAAAGACTTTACCGGGAAAGTTGCCTTTATTACGGGAGGATCGAGCGGCATAGGTTTGGCCTGTGCGGAGCTGCTGGCCGCCAGGGGAGCCGATGTGGCGGTCTTCGCGCGTGGACAGGAGCAACTCGATAGGGCCCTTACGCAAATAGAGCGGAACAAGGTAACACAGAGGCAACGTTTCCTGGCGGTCAGTCTCGATGTATCCCAGCATGCGCAGGTCGAAAGTATTCTCAACAGAGCTGTAGCTGATTTCGGCGCCCCGGATATCCTGATAAACAGCGCAGGCGTTTCATTTCCCCAACGGTTTGAGGATATTCCCCATGCTAAATTCGATGAAATCGTTCACATTAATCTTCATGGGACGTGGAATGCCATAGCAATTCTTGTGCCCTATATGAAGAAGCATGGTGGATATATAGTTAACGTGTCCTCTGTTGCGGGTTATATAGGGGTCTATGGCTTGAGCGCCTACAGCGCATCCAAGTTCGCAGTGATAGGCTTCTCTGAGGCTTTGAGAAGTGAATTGAAACGGTTTAATATCTCCGTTTCCGTGCTGTGTCCACCCGACGTCGATACACCGATGCTTGAAAGAGCCAATAAGATTAAGCCTGAGGAGACCAAAGCCATTTCTTCATCCGCTTCCCTGATCAAACCGATTGATGTTGCCAGGGAGGTAGTCTCCGGCATGGGCAGAGGACAGTTCCTTATCCTGCCGGGTTCCGGCACAAAGTATACGTATTTTATGAAACGGCTCTTTCCCGGACTGGTGCAATGGATAATGGACAGCCAGATAAAGAAAGT
>JAQTLG010000122.1 GCA_028715025.1 Dehalococcoidia bacterium
CTGTCCGGGATATATATCTGGTAATCCTGAGTTAGCTCTGCATTCAACTTGGCGCCTATCTTGTTTTCCAGCGTGTTCTGCACCATATACTTGTAGAATGCGTTGAAAAGCGTGGCCGCCGGGCTATCGATATCGGAGGAGTAGTTCCAGCCCCTGAACAGATCCAATGCCGGCTTTAAATCTTCCGAGCCGCTGCAGGCCGACAGTACGAGGGGCACCCAGTTCTGCGCCTCGACCGAGACGTTGTCCAACTGCATTTTTCTGATCTCGTCGAAGGTGAACTTCTCTTTGCCCCTGACTATCTGGTCGAAGCGCAGGGCACGCTCGATCATCCAGAAATCGGTGATGTGGTAGTCGACTTTCTTTGGGACGTTATTGAAGGATGCCACGTACCCCTGCGCAGGGTTGAAATCATATGGCAGCTTCTCGAAGGGGATGTAGCCCGTCCAATCGTATTTGCCTTCTTCACCCGGCACAGGTAGTGTGCCGTCGCCGGCCTTGCGCACGGGCGGCGACATTATATACTGGTAACCTATATTCCCATAGATGTCCGCATATCCCAGGTTGAGCGTGGGGGTACGCACCACGCTCAATGCCTGGCGAAACTCATCGAAATTCCGGGCTTTATCCAGAGCGATAAAACCTTCCATGATGCCGAGGTGCGGCTGGAGTCCGACCCACATCATGGCACAGTTGGCGGGCGCCCGGGTCATGACATCGGAAATAATAGGGCCGTGCCTGGATATCCTCACCCTCAGCTTCTCATCCCTGAATCCGTCCTTGCCCTTCACCTTAATGGTCTCTTCGACGATCTGGAAACTCTTATAGCCGTCCTCGGTCAGGTACTGGTCGGCATCGGCGGGATTGATCTTTTCGATGAAGAAATCCATCTCGTCTCCCCTGCCGTTGGTCGTGCTCCAGGCGAAATAGCGGTTAAGCCCGAGAACGGTGATGGTGGGCGTACCAGGTATGGCGCCGCCCATGACGTCATAATCGCCGCCCTTGAGATGGACCAGGTAAAAAAGCGCCGGTATGGTGGGGGCCAGGTCCGGGCTGCCTGTGAAGACCGCCTTCCCGGATTCGGTGCGTTTGCCTGAGAAGATCATCCAGTTGCTGGCGGCAACATCCAGCGGGATAGGGCTGTCGATGCTATGGCCGTAGGCCGCAGCGCCATCAATCCATGCAGCGGGACTATCGATACCGGATGTAACAGGCTGGACTCCGTCACCTGTGCCGGAAACCATGGGCGCATCAGCGGGTACCCTGGGTATGATCATATCGAGTATGTCGCTGCCGGCCGAGTTGCCGACTTGATTGAGAATGAGCTCGGTATCCTTGCTGCGGTTGAGGCTGTAGGCCATGAGGATCCCGCAGACCATGGTATCCTGTGGTTTCCAGGCCTGTGGCTTGAACCCCAGGATTGTGTACTCGCTGGGAAGGTATTTGGCATTATTGATATAGGCGTTTACACCGCGGGTGTAATCGTCGACCACCGACCTGGCGCCGGGCTCCATGCTCTCATACTCTGCTTCAGCGGCGCGGTAAAAACCCACCGTCCTAAAAAACTTATCGGTATCAAGCATCATATCGCCCAGCACCGTCGAAAGCTCGCCCCTCCCCGCGAGACGCGTCATATCCATCTGGAACATGCGCTCGCGGGCGGTGATATAACCCTGGGCGAAGAAAAGGTCGGCCTCATTCTGCGCAAAGATATGGGGTATGCCGTATTCGTCGGTGCGCACCTCGACTGCAGCCGAAAGACCGTCCAGTTTTTCGCTGCCTGCATACGCAGGTTGGGGAAGCCTGAATACCACCTGTACGGCAATTGCCACGACTATCACTAAAACAAGTACGATGCTCAGCGATATGATCAGCGCCCTGCCCTTCTTCGATTTCACGTGCCCACCTCCATTATGTAATCGTCTTTAGATAAATAGCGTACAGCCTACCTGGTATCTATACTTTTGTTTGCCGCCGGGAAGACGTCCAGCATTACGTAGACCTGTGTGTTTGCCGGCAAAACAGTCGCCGCGGGGATGGACAACGTCACGGACCTGAGGTTCCCGTCCGTGTCAGCGTCGGCCGAAATGTTGGCCAGGTAGTCCATGTAAACGGCCTCATTGCTCTGCGGGTCTACCAGCAGCAGCGCCGCGCGGTGTTGCCACGCCGGGTATGAGGCGCCGGGATCAAGGGAAAATCCCGCCGTAACCTGTGCGGGTGCTTTCCCGTCCGAAGGCTGGAAGCTGATCCCGGTCACATGTATACCCTGCGGCACGTGGTTGGCTTCGCCGTCGTAGGGATGAGTGACATAGGTGCCCGATACCAGCAGTTTCTGGTACCAGTTGTTGGCCAGCCCGGCGATTACCATGTACGGCCCGAATGTGGGTATGTCCAGCGTATCGGTGTCGGCGAAGGCCGCCGCATACTCGGACCTGCCGTCCGCTGTCAGGCGTCCCCTCAGCTCGAACAGGTTGAAAGGTATCATGATACCGGTGATAGCCATGGGAAAGTTACGATTCTGCAGTATGAAATCGGACCCCCGGTAACGGCCGTTGAGCGGTATGGCGAAATCGCTGGAAGGATTGGCCACCAGCTGTCCTTTGTCGTCGTGCCCGGCGCCTATGGCCCAGAGTACGAATTTTCCCTCCCCGCTGGAATCGGGGGACGTTATTGCTACCGGACCTATCAGCCAGTCGATATAGTCGAAACCGATCTGGTTAAGACTGGGCAGCATGGTGGGTATGGGCGCCGCCAGGCGTGTCCACTCCAACCCGGTTACCTTTTCAGCAGAGATGCTGATGGGCAATTCGCCTTCAGCCGCAGCAGCCCGCAAACTGAACTGCCCCTGGAAGTTGCCTGCCTCGGATCCGCCCAGGGTCATATTTCCCACCCTCCAGCCGTCCGTATAGTATTTACCACGGATGTTCAACCGGTAGTCCTGTCCCGGTGTGAGAAAATCCTTCGGCCGGATGTAGATATAATGCCCGTCAGCCGAGTGGTCCACATCCAGGGAGACGTCCGGCTCGATCTCAGCCACCAGTGCGTCCTGCGGGCAGCCTACCGGACTGTCGCAGAGCCGTGCGTTGACGGTCTCTCCTCCTTTACGCACGACCAGGCGCAGTGCGATCATGGCGGAGGGCGGCAGCGTATCCGGAAATTCGTTGAGCGTATTGCCGCCCGGCGTGACATAGTAGAGCGCGCAGACGTCGTCGGGGAAGGCCTGCGCGGAGGCGCAGCGGGCATCGTTGGCCCTCAGGCAGTAGTCGTAGGGAACATACCAGACCTGCCCGTGCTCGCCGCCGATATAGATGCCGGTCTTGCCCAGGGCGGGAGAGCCGTTGAGGTCGTTACGGTCGCGCAACTCATCCTCTATGGAATTGGTGTCGAAGGCCCAGCGCAAGCTGCCGCCCGAGTCAATCGCGTACAGTTTGCCGTTGCCGCAGCCGAAGTAGATGATGCGTCCGTCGCCCGAAGGCGCCAGACCCACCACGGGGGAGGAGCGGATGACGTCACCGGTGTCGTATTTCCAGATGAGCGAGCCGTCCGGCCTCAGCGCGTACAGCGTCCCGTCCGCAGAGCCGAAGTAGACGGCCGTGGTATTGCCGGCCTCATCGCAGTCCAGCGCGGCCGAAGAGTAAATATGGTCTCCCGTGCCGAACTTCCATTTAACATCGCCCTTTTTCGGGTCGAGCGCATACAGGTTGCTATCGAATCCGCCCATGTACACCGTACCGTCCGAGCCCACCGCAGCCGATGCCGCGATAAATCCCAGCGTGCGGGTACGCCACAGCTCTTTGCCCTCCGGGCTGACACCCCGGATGTAGGTGTCGAGCGAGCCCCAGAAGATAGTACCGTCATCGGCGAAGGCGGCCTGGGACCAGTTATTGCTGGCGGTCTCGTAGGTCCACTTGAGCGTGCCGTCCGGATTGATAGCGTAGTAGTTGAAATTGGTATTGCCGGCATAGAGGGTGCCGTCCGGCCCTATTGCAACATTCCCCTCGAACCAGCGGTTATAGCTGACACCCGGCCGCAGTTCCGCCTCGAAGGTCCATATCTTACGCTGCTCCATTGGGACATCGTCAGTGCGGAAACGGTACATCTTGCCGTCGCCGGAGATAAATGTTATGGCGGAATAGCCCGCGGCAGGATCGAAAGCGCTGAGCGCGCCGGCCGAGTCGATGATCTCGCCCGTCTCGTACTTCCACTTAAGCGTGCCGTCAGGATTGAGCGCATAGAAATAGTGGTCGGCCGACCCGACGTAGATAGTGCCGTTATCATCGATGACAGGCGTTGAGAAAATACCCTTGCCCGTCTGAAACATCCATGGCTTTTCCCCCTCCACATATACAGCCCGAATCGAGCTGAACCCTGTATTGCGCGTATCATGGCGGAAGGTAGGCCAGGGTGATCCGGCCTGGGTCGCACTTGCACTATCAATAATAATTGAAGGCGTTGGCGAAGAAGCGGCGGGCGGCTGGCAGGCCGAGACCAAGGGGGTTATCAGGAGCATTACATAGGCAAGACTCAACAACAACCTATACACATTCTTCATAGCGACTAAGTGTAAATCGGTCGGCTTCCCAAGTCAATCAGTCGAGGGAATGTAGACGATAAGGATACGCATGGCTGTGATCGGCAGACAGATATTTTCAGCCTGGACGACTGATAATTGCAAACAGGCTGCTAAAACGGGTATATTATTTGCTACTTTATTCCTATAAGCCTATTCAGGTTATCTTTGCATTGGGGGGGACGCATATGAAAATGCTCAAGAGAGCCTTGCCTGTTGCGAGCATCCTGGCAGTGCTGCTTTCTCTGTTGTCGCCGGCTACGCCCGTATCCGCCGATTCAAGTCATACATGGGATAGCAAGGCCGACTTCGACGCAGGCGTTTTAATCCAGGTAAACACATCCAGCAGCCCCGGCGATGTGGTGCTGGCTACCTACCTCAACACGGGAACCGGGGCGTTTGACGCGGGCGACATCAGCGATACGTATACAACCGACTGGCGCAAGGGCGCAGTCACACAGCGCAGCAACGCCGGCAACAATATTGTTTATGTCGATACCCCCGCCGGGCGGTTTTTCGTCGGAGACGAGGTCCTTATCATCCAGATGACGGGCACGGGCGCGGGAAACTGGGAGACGCAAATCGTCCAGGCGGTGAACCCGGGACAGCTCGAGCTGACAGCAAACCTGTCAAACACTTATTACAAGGATGGAAACAGCAAATCCCAGGTGATCATGGTCCCCCAGTTCCGCGAAATGGACGTTTTAAATGGGGGAGTTGTAACCTGCGATCCCTGGGATGGGTCTACCGGGGGCATCGTCTTTTTCAGATCTAACAGCACTGTCACAGTGGAACCCGGAGGGCGAATCGACGTTTCGGGGATGGGACTTCTGGGAGGCCCGGGCGGAGATGGAGGCGGCGGGGGAAAAGGAGGAGATCCCGGTTCAGGTGCGAGTATTTACAAAGATGGTCACGATGGAGATGTTTCGGGGCTGGGCGGCAGAGGCGGAACAGCTGTTTGCTGCTGTGGGAGAGGCGGCGACGGTGCATTGCAGGGCCACCGGGGCGACGGAGGCAGTCACGGGTCAACCGGTCAGGGCATCGGTGGAGGTACTTCAAATCACGGCGGCACCAACGGAAGCAGTAACGACCTCTCCCTGTTGCGGGCCGGCGGCGGCGGCGGCGGCGGCAGCGGAGGCAGGGGAGGCTATGGCGGCGGCGGCGGCGGCGGCGGCGG
>JAQTLG010000123.1 GCA_028715025.1 Dehalococcoidia bacterium
GAGCTGGCTTACCTGATCAATCTGTACGATGACAGGCCTTTTCTTTTAATGCGCCTGGAGGTAACCAACAGCAGTCACGCAGATATCTACCTGCACGATATCCACCTTTTGCAGGCTGAGGCCGGCGGCGGCGGGAGTGTAAATTTCGCAGGCGGCGAACTACTTAATTTCTTCAAAGTGGGCTGGCATGACTGGGTGTACTCGGGTTTACGACAGGGCAATGAGCGTGACGTGAGTTCGCTGCTGATTATGCGGCCTTTTATCAGCAAGATGCTGTATAACCCGGCCCTGCCCATCGGCAGAGGGAGGGGTGAATTCTGGGGCGAGGGCTGGGGTCTGCTGACCGACCGGAGGTCGGCCCTGCTGGCCGGCTTCGCCTCAACAGCCGATCAGTTCGGCGTGCTTCACGTTAATTGTGAGGCCGGCGCAGCGGAGTTGACTCTAACGGCGCAGGCTGACGGCGTTCTGCTGGAGCCCGGCGAAACATTCAAGTCTGAATGGGGCTATCTACAGTTCCTCGATCTACCCTGTGCGGATCCGGCGGCCGACTATGTCCATGCCGTAGCGCGGCAGATGAAGGCGCGTGTCCCGGCCGTTCCCCCGCCGGCGCAGTGGACGCACTGGTACCATTTCTTCCAGTCCATTACTGCCGATCTCTTCATCGCTAACCTGAATACCATCGACAGCATCAGGGAGACTATACCCTTTAAAATCGTGCAGCTCGATGACGGTTACCAATCGGCCTGGGGCGACTGGACCAAGTGTAACGCCAAGTTCCCGCGAGGCCTGGCGCATTTATCCGACAGCATAAAGGAGAAAGGTTACACTTCAGGGCTGTGGCTGGCGCCGTTTGTGGTCGATCCTCGCTCAAAGACGGCACAGCAGCATCCGGAATGGCTGGTCAAGGATAAGAAGGGCAAGCCGATCGTCAGCGGCTATTTCTATGACTTTTACGGGCATGCCCTGGACCTGACGCAGCCCGCTGTGCTGGAGCACGTGCGCTCGCTACTGGAGACGATCGCCCGAAAGTGGGGCTACGGCTTCGTCAAGACCGATTTTGTTTACTCAGGCGCCCTCCCGGGTGTAAGGCAGAATCCCAAGATGACGCGTGCGCAGGCCTTCCGTAAAGGAATGGAGGCTGTTAGGGCCGGTATAGGGGAAGATACCTTCCTGCTGGGCTGCGGGTGCCCCTTCGGGCCGGCGGTGGGCATTGTCGACGCCATGCGCATCGGTCCTGATACCGCCCCCAGCTGGACTCCCTTCCTGTGGAGCGTCAAATGGGCGACCCCCATCATAAAAAGCGAGAAATCTATCGCCGCGCTACGTAACAACATCCGGCACACAATCAATCTGAGCACACTGCACCAGCGATGGTGGTGGAACGATCCCGACTGCCTGATGGTGCGCAACTATGATACGACGCTGGGCGACGCTGAGGTTATCAGCAACCTCAGCCTGGTGGGGCTGTCAGGAGGGTTGTTGATAAGCAGCGACGACCTCACTCGCCTGCCTGTAGAGAGGCAGAAGCTGGTGGCTTTGCTCACACCGTTGATGGGAGTGAGCGGGCGCCCTCTTGACATGCTGGAGAGGGAAATGGCGGAGTTGTATGCTTTGCCTGTCACAAAGAACGATATGAGCTGGCAGAACGTTGCCGTCTTCAACTGGAGCGATAGCGCATCAGAGCGCAGCCTGGACCTGATCCGGTTGGGATATGAAGCCGGGCAGAGGCTGCACATCTTTGATTTCTGGCAGAAAAAACATAGCACAGAATCGTCCGGCAGAATCGGACTGGGGGTAATCCCCTCTCACGGCTGCCGGCTGCTGCGCATTTGCCGCGCAGGGGAGTCTCCCACTCTGGTGGGAGATACACTTCATATCACGCAGGGCTGCGAGATCGAGTCCTGGCAGATTTCAGGCAAGACCCTGGAGATAGCGACGATCGGCCTGGGCCGCAGGGTGCAGGGTTCACTCTGGTTGAGTACGCCCGGCAGGCTTGTTTCTGCAAGCTGCGGGAATGTTGCCGTAAACTTCGAAAAGGAAAACGATGATATATACAGGCTCGACCTGGATTTCAGGGGCCGGGCCGTGATAAAAATACAGTGGGAATAGGAGGACCGCTTCCATGACCAAATCCAGATATCCGTGGTTCGTATTCGGGACATTTTTTGCCTTCATGTTGTTCCAACAGGCCGAGCGGCTGGTTATCGGCCCGCTGACCACTCCCATTATGGAAGAGTTTCAGATAAACCAGGCGCAGATGGGGTTGGTCTTCTCAGGCGCTCTGCTGGTGGGGGCCATACTCTACCCTGTTTGGGGTTACCTGTATGACCGTTTCGCCCGCACCAAGCTGCTGGCGCTGGCGGCCCTTATCTGGGGCGCCACCACCTGGCTGAGCGCGGCTGTGCGTACCTTTCCCCTCTTCGTGATGACACGCTCGTCCACGGGTATCGCCGACTCCAGCTATCCGGGACTCTACAACATAACCAATGATTATTTCGAGCCCAAGGAGCGAGGCAAGATCATGGGGCTGCTGCAGATCGCGCAGCCGATGGGCTACCTGGTGGGCATGGTGCTGGCGCTCATACTGGGCAGCATAATAGGCTGGCGCGGTGTGTTTTATGTGACCGGCGCCGTGGGCTTTGTGCTGGCCATCGTCATTTTCTTCGGCGTAAAGGAGCCGCAAAGGGGCAGCACCGAGCCCGAATTGCAGGGCATCGACCAGAAGGGCGATTACAAGTTCAACTGGAAAACCGCCCTGGGACTTTTCAAGAAAAAGTCGCTGCTTTTCCTCTTTCTCAACTGCTTCACCGGCGTCTTCCCCTGGCAGGTGCTGACCTTCTGGTTCTTCCGCTACCTTGAGACCGGGCGCGGCTATGATTCCACCACGGTGCTCATCACCATGGTCATAGCCGTGCTGATGCTGGCTGCGGGCTATCCTATCGGAGGTATACTGGGTGACTATTTCTTCAAACGCAATCAGCGCGGGCGCCTGCTGGTCAGCGCGGCGGGCATCCTCATAGCCCTAGTATTACTGGTGTTCGCCATCATGGTTCCCTACAACCAGATTTATCTCTTCGGTTTCCTGCTGGCCTTCACCTGCATCTTCATGCCCTTCGCCTCGCCTAACGTGGTGACCACCATCTACGATATGACCTTACCTGAGGTGCGCAGCACAGCCAATGCGTTGCAGAACTTCTTTGAGCAGATCGGCTCTTCGGTTGCGCCATTAATGGCAGGCATCATAGCAGATGCCTCATCGCTGCAGGATGCCATATTGATCATTTGCATATCGGCCTGGTCGTTATGCTTCATCTTTATCTCCATCTCGGCCTACCTTGTCCCCAAAGACCTCAAGGACCTGCGAGACCAGCTCAAGGAGAGGGCGGAGATAGAGAGGGCGCGGGCTTAAATCACATGGAGACGAAATGAAAAAGGATATCCAATTCGCCGCGGCCATCTCTGCGCTGGGCAATCCCGGCGACCGCTTTATGTCCGGCTACAAGGAGGACCGTTCCGCCGCTGAGATGTTTGCCCTGGCTGCCCAGGCTGGAATAACCGGGCTGGAATTCGTCTATGGAAGGGACGTCACAGATGACAACGCCGGCGAGATAAAAGACTTTATGGAAAAGTATGGGCTTAAGTGCTGCGACGTCCTGCCCAACCTTTTCAGCCGCAAAGAGTTTATCAAAGGCTCGATATCCAGCCGTGATGCCGCCACGGCAGAGGAGGCGGCTAAGGAGATACGCCGGACAATTGATCTGACCAAAAAACTGGGCGGCAGCCTGGTCAATATCTGGCCGGGTCAGGACGGCTATGATTACCCGTTCGAGTCAGACTATCTCAAGGCCTGGGGACTTATGATCGAGCTGCTCAGGGATGCGGCCGACTATGATCCCGCGGTCAGGCTGGGGCTGGAGTACAAGTTCAAGGAGCCTCGCGTTCACAGCTACGTCTCCACCGTGGCTAAATCGCTGCTGCTCTGCCAGGCAGTGAACAGATCCAATGTGGGAGTGATACTGGATATAGGTCACGCCATACTGGCCTACGAGAATGCCGCCGAGTCGCTGGCACTGGCCAAAATGTTCGGGGACCGCCTGTTCCTGCTGCATATCAACGATACGCGCCCCGACTGGGACTTGGACCTCAACGTAGGGTCGGTGCACTTCCTGGACACCCTCGAATGGCTCTACTGGGCCGACAAGACGGGTTACGACGGCTACTACACTCTGGATATCTGGCCGGCCCGCATGGACACGGTGGAGGCCATACGCGAGAGCATCGAGTGGATACAGACGATGCGCCGCGCCCTTGACCGCATAGGCGGAGCATCCATTGAAAACATGCTGCGGGAGGGCAATCCGGCCAGGGCGATGAAGACCATACGGGAAGCTGTCTTCCGTTGAGCTGTATATTACGATTGATCCCGGGCAAGCCATGAAAAAAACCGTTAACAGCGTCGCCGTTGACCTGGGCGCTTCCGGAGGCAAGGTCATGCTGGGGCGCTTCGATGGCTCAAGGATTACGCTGGAGGAGATATACCGGTTCCCCAACGGCCCAATACAGGCAGAGCAGCATATCTACTGGGACGTGCGGCGGCTTTTCGAGGAGGTCAAGAAAGGGCTGGGCACAGCCGGAAGGACTGCCCGGCTGGATTCAGTTGGGCTGGATGCCTGGGGTAACGACTTCTGCCTGCTGGACGGTAGCGGGGCCCTGCTGGAGAACCCGCACAGTTATCGCGATCCAAGGACCGACGGCATGATGAGGAGAGCCTTCGAGAAGATGTCGAGGGAGGATATCTACAACCGGACAGGTGTCCAATTCATGCAACACAATACTCTGTTTCAGGTCTACTCAATGGTGCTGGACAGGTCTCCACAGCTTGAAGCTGCCGCAACCTATCTGATGATCGCCGACCTGTTCAACTATTGGTTATGCGGGGAAAAGCGCTGCGAATTCACCAACGCCACTACCACGCAATTCTATGATCCCAATAAACGGGAGTGGTGCCTGCCGATACTGTTGGCATTCGACATACCCCACCGCATTATGCCGCCCATCGCGCAGCCTGCAACCAAGCTGGGAATGCTGCAAGCAGGGGTATGCGATCAACTCGGTATCCCCTCGCTGCCCGTGATCGCGGTCGGCACGCACGATACGGCGTCGGCCGCTGTCGCTGTACCTTATAATAGGAGCGCACCTTCAGGTGCGCCCACGGGGATATCTCAAGGTTCTGCCTTTCTGAGTTCGGGCACCTGGTCGCTTTTAGGGGCCGAAGTGGGTGAGCCGCTCATTAACGCAGCAGGGCTGAAGAATAATTTCACCTGTTACGGCGGAGTGGGCGGCGCCTGGCTGGTCTGGAAAAACATACAGGCCCTGTGGGTGCTGCAGGAATGTATGCGCAACTGGGAGGAAGCAGGTCAGGGTGATACGCTTGATGGCCTTATCAAGCAGGCGGAGCAGGCCCAGGTGTTGCCTGCCGTCATTGACGTTGATAACAGGCTGTTTCTGACGCCCGGCGATTTCCCTCCCCGTATTGCAGAGTACTGCAGGCGGACGGGACAGCTGCCGCCTGGAGATAAAGGCGCGATAGTGCGCTGCATACTTGAATCCCTGGCGCTCAAATACCGCTATACTTATGAGCGTCTGCAGGAGGTACTGGGCAGGAAGCTTGATTGCATCCATATAATCGGGGGCGGCTCCCTGAACACGCTGCTTAACCGTTTTACAGCTGATG
>JAQTLG010000124.1 GCA_028715025.1 Dehalococcoidia bacterium
CTGGGGTGGACTGATCGGCATTACGCTGTATTTTCTCCCTTTCATGGGCCGTACGGGAATGCACGGGAATATTTATTACAGTGCGGGGTACAACGGCTGCGGCCTCGCACCGGCCCAGCTTGCAGGCAAGATAATAGCGGCCATGATGGCGGGGGAAAAGTCCGGTCTGACGGACAGTGTCCTGATCGCGCGGAAGGCTCTTTATGTGCCTTCGGACCCGCTTATGTATCTCGGCATCAACGCCTACAAGACATTGTTCAAGTATTACGATTGGAGACTCGGTGGTCTGGGATGAAACTTAACAGCGATACATTTAAAGTCGGCGGCAGGGCGGCGACCTATGTGCTAGTCATTTGCTCGCTGTTGCAATTAGTGAACTACATGGACCGGCAGGTGATGGGTGTGGTGCTGGTTCCGGTGATGAAGGAGTTCGGGCTTTCCGATTCCGAGGGTGGGCTCCTCACCACGATACTGATGGTGGGTGTTATCATCTTCGTATTTCCTATCGCACATCTGGTCGACCGGTGGAGCAGGAAGAAAATGATCGCGCTACTCGCAATATCATGGAGTATCTTCACCTTTCTGACCGGCATTGTGCGCGGCTTTCCCCTGCTGCTTTCGATGCGCTTCTTCGTGGGGATCGGAGAAGCGGGTTTTTCGCCCGCCAGTACGGCCCTGATCTCGGCATCGTACCCTGAACAGTCGCGGGCGCAGAAGCTCAGCATCTACGCCATGTTCATCACCGTGGGGTCCATCGTAGGCGTCGTGCTGGGCGGATTCCTGTCGGCCGGATTTGGCTGGAGGATACCATTTTTGTACTTCGCAATACCCGGCGTCATCTTGGGCATACTTGCATTGTTTATGCAGGACTATAAGACGCGGGTCGATTCGAAGGGGGCCACCCAAACTATTGGCTTCTGGGAAGGAGTGAGGCGCCTGGCCTCGGTCCCGTCGCTGCGCTGGCTCTGGTTGGGGAACGGCCTCTATACTGGCTTCATATACGCGGTAGTTGTCTGGATGCCCGCTCTTCTCATGAGGACATATGGATTTGCTGAAGACAAAGCTGGCCTTGTCCTGGGCATCATTGCTGTGATCGGGCTGGTGGGTGTGCCGCTCGGTGGAGTTTTGGCTGACCGCATGCAAAAGAGAACGTTGAAGGGCAGAATATCTTTTTCAAGCGCCTCGATTCTGGCGGCGGCTGTAATCCTTTTGCTTGCCTTGGTGAGCATGAGTAATGCCGACGGCCAGTCGATATCGGTGCTGACGTGGATATTACTGTCGCTGTACGGTTTCACCAACACGATGGCCATGGCGCCGCTGATTGCGACCACACAGGATGTCGTCACACCGGAGTTGAAGAGCAGGTCATATGGACTGATGATGCTCGCCCAGAACGTTCTGGGCGGCGCATGGAGTACTCTGGCTGTTGGGGCTATGTCGGACGCGTTCGGAGGTGGCGCCCAGGGGCTTGGCCTGGCCCTTGCGATTACGGCAATTGTAGCATTGGTGTCGCTGGTATTCTGGTGGATTGCGTCCAGGCATTGTCCGGCCGATATCCGCGCCGCCAATAATGCTACGGCGGCTGTGCATTAAAAAGGGAGAAGCTATGGAAAATTTTAAAATTCTGGGGTTGGTAGGAAGCCCTCGCAAAGAGGCCAATACATACCGGTTGGTGAAGACGGCATTAGAAGAGGCGGCAACCGTGCCGGGTGCAGAGGTGGAAATCTATGAGATGGCCGGCAAGAAAATAAATCATTGCATCGGTTGTCATAAATGCGCGAAAACATTGCGCTGTGTCTTCAAGGATGACTTAATGGAATTCATGGATAAATACCTTGCAGCCGATGGAATCATCTGGGGGTCCCCTGTCTATCACATGGGGCTCCCGAGCTTGATGAAGGCGGCCATCGACCGGCTGCCGAACATGATGGAACCGTTCTACCTGAGAAAGGGAACGGACAAACCCAGGTACAGCAAGGTCTGCGGCGTAATTACAGTCGGCGCCCACCGGAACGGCGGACAGGAGTTGACCCTGAGCCAGATGATCAACAGCTGTCTGCTGATGAATAATATCGTGATTTCGGGAATGACCCTTGCCGGCGCCTACATCGGAGTGGCGGGCCACTCGGGGCAGATGCCGGATTTTCTGGCCAAGGACAATGTGCTACAGGACGACTGGGCCATTCTTGGCGCCAAAACCACGGGCAAACGCGTTGCCGAGATGACAAAAATCGTTGCCGAAGGAAAGGCGGTACTCAAGGGCAATGGAGAACTCCCGCAGGAATATATATACAGGGAAGGGCCGGAGAAGTGGGCGCCTGAATAATGCGGAGACTGTTTTCACGAACGACGGCTTTTAGTTGATGCTGCCATATTCTGAGATTAACTGTAGGGAGATATGCCAATGAAAGTCCTTATTATCGGCGCAGGTATAAGCGGACTCGCCTCCGCATACTGGCTCAAGCAAGCTGGCTACGAAGTAGAAGTGCTTGAGTCCAGTGAAAAACCGGGCGGTCGCATGGTGACGCTGGAAAGGAAGGGCGATAAGCTCGACGTGGGAGCCCAATTCTATCACACCAACTTCAAACATTGCTTTGATCTTATGGATGAGATGAAGATAAGCGGTGATAGAACGGACGTAACGGGCAGCATGGTCTACCGCCTGCAGGACGGCTCGGTGCGTGAATATCCCAGGGGCACAGTGTACATGGACCTGCTCGGTCTTGGCGGCAACCTCAAGCTCTACTGGAATGTGTTCAGGCATCTCGCACTAGGGCCCAGGATCGTGCCGTACCATATTAACGATCCCATTCCTGACAGCGACAAGGTCGCGGTGCTGGATCACTTCAACAAGGAGAGCGACCGGGCGCTACGTGACTTCCTTATCTTTCCGCTCGCAGTCGGTGCCACCATGGGGCCGCCCGAATATATGAGCCTCTACCATTTCATACGAGCACTCCACACCTTTGCCATCTCACATCATGTGTGCCTAGCCAGGGGTGTCGCATCCCTTACCGATGAATTGGCAAAGGCCGTCGGTGTTAAGTACGGTTCTCCGGTGAAACAACTGGTGATGGAGAAGGGAAAGGTTATCGGCGCTGAATTGGAGAATGGGCAGGTGAGGAAGGCGGACCACGTCATAGTTGCGCTTGATTCCGCATCGGCCGCAAAGATAATGCCGTACGAGTTGGCCGAGGAGCGCCGTTTTTTCGAAGGGGTGATATATTCTCCGTCGCCCATGCCGGTCTTCTTCCTCGACAGGCCGCTCCCGGGGAACATATGGAACTACTGGAGCGATCCGCGGATGAAGAGGACTTTCCTCTTCGCCATCGACGAGCGCGCCAAGGTCCCGCAGATGTGCCCCAGCGGTAAGAGCGTGCTCACTTTCTGGGCGGTGCTCCCGAAGACGCTGGAACTGTGGAAACAGTCCGACAGCGACCTCGCCAGGCAGGCGAAAGAGGACGCCGATCTAATGATCCCGGGTATAGCGAACTGGATAGAGGACATTAAAATCGTCCGACTCCCCTATGCTACCGAGCAGTATCCTGTCGGGGCCTACCAGCGGGTCATGGATTTCAAGCACCGTGCCGAAAAACTACAGGGCGTTTCCTTCGCCAGTACACTTCTCGGCGGGACCAATATGGAATCTGCCGCGGGAAGCGCCTTTGATGCGGTCGCGCGTGTGCGCAAAGTACTCGGTTCGTGAAGGGATGGATCGCACCTGGTTTAAATATATCTCATAAAAATACTGAAAAAGGAGATTTGAAATTGTCAGAACAAAAGGCTGAGTATCCCGTAGGTAAAGGACGTGCTTACTATTTTTTCGCTTTATTCTTTCTTGTCTCAACCATTGACTATTTAGATCGTATGGTCGTTACTGCGCTTTTCCCTTTCATGAAGGCCGAGCTTGGAGTGTCTGATACGCAACTGGCCCTTTTGGTATCTGCAATATTCTGGTCAGTAATGGCATTTTCTGTCCCCATTGCCTTCCTGCTCGACCGGTGGAGCAGGACAAAAGGCGTCGGTATATTCACCATTGCCTGGAGCATATGCTGTGCTACCATCGGGTTCCTCAGAACATTCCCTGCCATATTTGCAATGAGGTTAACAATGGGCATCGGGGAGTCTGCCTATAGCACAGGTTGCACTGCCCTGGTATCCGCCTACTTTCCGGAGAGGTTACGTGCCAGGATGAACGGCATCCTGACTGCGTCCGTGCCCGTAGGTGCTGTACTTGGCACGTTAGGTGGCGGAATAATCGCGGAAATGCTGGGATGGCGGTACGCCTTCGGTATTGTGGCCATACCGGCCCTTATCATAGGTTTGCTGTTCTTTACACTCAAGGATTATAAGTCCGTTGACCTGACTAAAACGATTGCAGCCGGAGTGGAAGCCGGGCAAAAAGTAAAGATGAAGGTAGTCGATATTGCCAGGGAAATTTTCAGCAAGCCGTCGCTTGTCATGAACTTCATGGGATTCGTAGGCAACGTCTTTGTTACGACTGCGCTGATGACATGGCTGCCGACTTACTTTTATAACCTGATGGATAAGCCTAACATGGAAACGGCTGCTATGCAGACAGCGGGGATATTCATTCTAGCAGTGGCCGGCGCCCCGATTGGCGGTATAGTGACCGACGCGATTCGGAAACGGGTAAAAAGGGCGCGTATGATAGTCCCTGCCGTGACCTCGGTAATTGCCGCCCTGTTGCTTCTAATAGCCTTCTTGCTGCCTCCTGGAACCTCCCAATATTTGGTACTGCTTGGCATGGGGTTCTTTGCGCCGTGGTTTTACGGTGGCGCGGCAACGGTAACACAGGACGTGGTACACGCCGGTCTGCGCTCGACTTCGTACGGGGTAGCCAACGTGGTACAAAACCTGCTGGGCGCTTCCCTGGGCCCGATATTCGTCGGGGTGATCTCCGACAGGATCAACCTGATTACCGCCTTACAGCTATTGCCCATGTTCATGCTCTTCGGCGGAGTCATGTTCTTTATAGGGTCGTTCTTCTATCTGCGGGATAAGGATGCCGTTGAGAGTACAACAGTGGAGTTTGCATAGATATTAATATCTTGACGCATATGGCTTGCTGCAAATGTCTGGCCGCCGCCAGAGCAACTGGGAAAAATGAATATAAATCCTGTATAAGGAGGTGCTGTAATGATCACGATCGCCATACTTGAACTGCTGACTGCGGTCGGGCTAATACTGTTCTGGATACTGTTTTTTACCGTAGGCATGGCGCCGAAAAATCCACCGCCTGGCTATTTGGCCTACGAGCACTCCTTCCCGGTTCCGGATGGGCTGCTGTCCATACTACTGCTGGTCGCCGGCATAATGCTCTTATTAAATAATCCATTGGGCGTCAACCTGTCGCTGATAGCGGCCGGCGCACTGCTATTCCTGGGCGCATTAGATATCAGCTTCAATATCCAGAACGGCATCTATAAAATCTCCACTGGTGACCTGATATCAAACGCCTTTATCAACCTGTGGTGTGTCGGCTTTGGTATCGCTATTGCTGTGGTTGTAGGCTGAAAAACGCCGGACGTTGCAACACTTAAGCAGAAGTGAGCGTGTGCTATGAAAGACTTAAACAATAAAACGGCTTTCATTACGGGAGGTTCGCAGGGCATCGGGCTGGGTACCGCTAAATTACTGGCGCAGAAGGGGGCCAACGTCGCCATCTTCGCCCGCAGGAAACAGGTGCTGGACGATGCAC
>JAQTLG010000125.1 GCA_028715025.1 Dehalococcoidia bacterium
CTTTGTAGGTCCCACAGTTCTGGACGGTCTGCAGCCCAAAGGCGAGGTAGCCACCACCGAGATATTCGGTCCGGTACTGGGATTGATAAACGTTGATAATATCGACCAGGCGATAGAACTTATAAACAGCAGCCGCTACGGGAATATGGCTTGCATATTTACGGACAGCGGCGCAGCGGCTCGTAAATTCCGCTATGAGGTTGAGGTCGGCAACATGGGCATTAACATCGGTATAGCGGCGCCCATGGCCTTTTTTCCGTTCAGCGGGTGGAAAGACAGCTTCTTCGGTGACCTGCATGGACAGAGCCTGGATGCCCTGGAGTTTTTCACGCAGAAAAAGGTTGTTGCCGAACGATGGCCGAAGGAATGGACACGTAAATTCTAGCAAGTTGAGTTTAATCGAGGAAATAGTGTAGAGCGTGATTTATGATCAGATAGCCACGTCGCGCCAGGAACGTGTGGCGGCTATAGTCAAACACGGCAGCCTGGACGCCGCGCTGACCAGCGCTGGCTACCAGCGCCGGCATGACCTGACGCTCTCCGAGGCGATAGTGCTGGGGTTGTTAAGGCAGGAGGTACGCACCTATTTCGCGGTATTCGGCCATGGTAGTACAGACGTGGCCGAGGTGCTGCGCGTATATCAAGGGGCAGGATTAGTCAGGGTGCTTAATGTACGTAATGAGGTTGAGGCGTCGCACGCGGCGGCAGCCCTGCGCTGGGCCACCGGGAAAAAATCAGCGGTCATAACATCCATCGGCCCGGGCGCTCTTCAGGCCATGGCCGCCTCGCTTGTGCCCTCATCCGATGGTATCGGGGTCTGGTACCTGTTCGGTGATGAGACAACCGAGGACGAGGGATTCAACATGCAGCAGATACCCAAGTACGAGCAGGGCCTTTTCCTGCGGCTATGTTCCACCATGGGCCATGCCTATACTCTACACACTCCGATGGCGGTTTCCACCGCGCTAAGGCGTGGTCAGGCCGTTGTTGATCATCCCTACCGCGCGGGTCCGTTCTTCCTGCTGCTGCCTATGAACACCCAGGCTGCCGTGCTCAAGCAATTTGTGCTCAACGAGTTGCCTCAGAAGATTTCCATCTCGATAGGAGCTGCAGAAGGAGATTTCCCGGCCGCTGCACACAGACTAAGGGAAGCGAAGCGTGTAATCGTACGTGTGGGAGGGGGCGCACGCGGCGCTGAACGGGAAGTCAGCGAGCTGCTGGAGCTTTGCGACGGCGTGGCTGTGGTTTCTCCTCTTGCCAGCGGTGTAGTGCCGTACAGCAATCCTCGCAATATGACTGTGGGTGGTTCCAAGGGCACATTATGCGGCAACTATGCGATGGAGAACGCAGACCTGCTGCTGGCCGTCGGGACACGCTTCGTATGCCAGTCGGACTGCTCGCGCACTGCCTATCTACGTGTAAAACAGGTTATCAATATCAACGCTGAGATCGAGGCTGCCGTCAACTACAACAGCGATGAGCAATACGGTAGCTCCGTGGCTATGATCGGCGATATACGTCTCACGCTGCAAAGGCTGTTAAAAGAGCTGCGCCAGGGCCCGTCTAAAACAAAGGGCAAACCGTCGGAGTGGTTGAGCTCCTGTGGCGCCAGGCGCGCCGAGTGGGATAAATTCAAGCAGCAGCGATATGAGCATCCGCTGCTTTACGACGACGTATGGAAGAAAGAGGTGCTTACGCAGCCGGCAGTTATCAAGACAGCGGACGACTGGGCCAGGGGCAAAAAGGATGTCGTAAAGATATTTGATGCCGGCGACGTGCAGGCTAATGGCTTCCAGATCGTTGAAGACGAAGCCCCCGGACATACCCTGACGGATACGGGCGCCAGCTATATGGGATTCGCCGTATCCGCTCTGCTTTCCACTGCCGCGGCGGACAGTAAGTTTTTCGGTCTTGCCTTTTCGGGTGACGGCTCTTTCACCATGAATCCGCAGGTATTGATCGACGGCGTCCAGCATGGTGCGCGCGGGGGTATCCTGTTATTGGACAATCGCAGGATGGCTGCTATCACCGGCTTACAGGTCGCGCAGTACGGCCATGAGTTCGCCACCAGCGATTCGGTTGAAGTCGATTACTTGAAGTGGGCGGCGTCTATAAAAGGAGTCCTCGCGCTTGATGGAGGTTCTTCACCCGAGAGACTACGGACCGCTCTGGACAGGGCGTATGAATATGACGGGTTGTCCCTGATATACGTGCCCGTTTACTTTGGCGAAAATGAGCTGGGCGGCATGGGCGTGTACGGACGCTGGAACGTGGGGAACTGGTGTGAAAGCACGCAGGCACTGCGGCATGATATCGGGTTATAAATACAGTGATATATGATGAAAAACTTCGATAACGAATTGATAACCGATCTAAAAGCGCAGGCCAATTACCTGCGCAGGCAGAGCCTGACCATGATCTACCGACGTCAGGCCGGCCATCCGGGCGGATGTCTTTCGGCGGCTGATATCGTGGCCGCATTGTATTTCAAGGTGCTTCGTATCGATCCCAAAAGGCCGGACTGGGAGGACAGGGACCGCTTCATCCTCAGCAAGGGGCATGCCTCGGCTCTGTTATACTCCGCCCTGGCGCGCCGCGGCTACTTTGCAGAATCGGATCTGGAGCACTGGGGTGAGCTGTCATGCCAGCTGCAGGGGCATCCCGACCGTCTGAAGACACCCGGTGTGGATATGACCAGCGGTATCCTGGGACATGGCATCGCCATCGGGCTTGGCCTGTCGCTGGGGGCTCGTTTGCAGAAAAGGGACTATCACACCTATGTGTTGCTGGGCGACGGAGAATGCCAGGGAGGCATCGTCTGGGAGGGCGCAAACGCCTGCGCCAAGTTCAACCCGGGCAATCTGACGGCCATCGTGGATTACAACGATGTACAGCTCGATGGGGCTGTACACGACATCATGCCGATGGAGCCTTTCGCCGACAAGTGGCGCTCCTTCCGCTGGGAGGTAATATCCATCGACGGTCACGATATGATACAGATATTGAGTGCGCTTGAGGAAGCCGTAAGCATAACGCGCAGGCCTGTAGTCATCATAGCCCGCACGGTCAAGGGCAAGGGTGTATCTTTTATGGAGAACAAGGCGCAGTGGCACGGGATACCGCCTGACAAAGAACAGTACTCGGCAGCTATGGCTGAGCTGTCCGGGGAGGGCAGTTAACTATGGCGAACCTGGCCATGAGAGAGGCCTACGGGCGCGCACTGGCAGAATACGGCGCAGTTCATCCAAAGGTAGTAGCGCTGGATGTAGATACAGCTTCCTCTACACTGTCCAGTTTCTTCGAGAAACGCTTCCCCGATCGCTTTTTCAACTTCGGCATCGCCGAGCCCTGCATGATCGATGCTGCCGTTGGTCTGGCCCTGGCCGGCATGGTCCCCTTCGCCAACGCATTCGCAGCGCTGGCATCGCTACGCGCTCTGGAACAGGTGCGCACCTGTGTTTGCTACGCCAGTACCAATGTCAAGATCGCCTCCAGCTATGCGGGCGTGTCCGATTTCAAGGATGGTCCCACGCACCATGCCATCAGCGATATAGCTATCATGCGCTCATTACCTGAGATGACGGTTATCGTCCCCGCCGACGGCAATGAGGCAGCCACTTTCGTGCCCCTGATTGCGGAATTCGATGGTCCTGTATACTTCAGGCTTAACCGCGCCGCCACCTTGCCCGTATCCAGCTCGGGCGAGGCACTATCCATCGGAAAAGGCATAGTGCGCAGGCAGGGGAAGGACTTAACCATCGTTGCATGTGGCTCAATGACCGGCCGCAGCATGCAGGCGGGCGATGCGCTGGCCTCCAAAGAGGTACAGGCGCGCGTTATCGAGATGCATACCATCAAGCCGCTTGATGTGGAATTAATATTGCAGGCAGCAGATGATACGGGCGCCATTGTAACGGCCGAGGAGCACACTGTGATCGGCGGCCTCGGCTCGGCTGTGGCTGAAGCGCTGGCTGTCCGGCCCGTCCCTCTGTACAGAGTGGGGATAAAAGACACATTCGCCCGCACGGGACCTGACCCGGAATCGATTATGGACGCCTACAGCATGGGCGTATCCGACATCGTTAATGCAGCTATTTCCCTGATCGTCAGGAAAAAGTCGTGAGGTAAAGGTGAAATGCGTATAGCCGTAATAAACGAGACCAGCGCAGCGGACCGTAACGCCGATATACTGGCTGCTCTGGATGGGCTTGGGCACGATGTAGTCAACGCCGGTATGAAGAAGAGCGGAGAGAAGCCCGAACTCTCCTATATACACACGGGGTTGATGGCTGCCGTATTACTCAACGCAGGGACGGTGGATTTTGTTGTAGGTGGGTGTGGAACCGGGCAGGGTTTCCTCAACTCCGTCATGCAATATCCGGGTGTCACCTGCGGGCATATACTCACGCCCCTCGACGCCTGGCTGTTCACGCAGATAAATGGCGGAAACTGCATTTCGCTTATGCTTAATCAGGGGTACGGCTGGGCAGGCGAGGCTAATCTAAAGTTCATATTTGAGAAGTTGTTTTGCGTTCAGCCCGGTTCAGGATATCCGGCCCACAGAAAAGGGCCTCAAAGAGAGTCACGAGAACTGCTTGGCAGGTTGAATCGGATAACACACCACGAAATGACGGAGATACTTACCAGGTTACCCGGCGAGGTTGTTTCGCCGGTCGCCGCCTATCCGGGCCTGATAAAACTCGTGGAATCCCGGCCGGGTATTGACAGGGTGATAATAAGTACATTGAAAAACAGGTTAAAGGGCTGACGGCCTGAGAGGAGGAGAGTATGAAACCGGTCGGTGTTGCAATCGTAGGGTGTGGACGTATTTCAGATCTGCATCAATTAGGCTATCAGGGCATGGCTGATGCCCGTATCGTGGCTGTTTGCGACCTGAACAAGGAGACGGCTGATAAACGGGCCCGTCAATGGGGAGTTGAAAAGATATACACCGAATACGCGAAGGTTCTCGCAGATCCCGATGTAGACCTGGTAGAGCTTCTCCTGCCTCACCATCTTCATGGCGATATGGCGGTGGAGGCCTGCCGCGCGGGAAAGCATGTCAGCGTACAGAAACCCATGTCCAACTGTGTTTCCGAGGCCGATCGCATGATTGATGCGGCGAAAAAGGCCGGCGTGATGCTGCGCGTATATGAGACCTTCGTCTTCTACCCGCCTGCCGTGCAGGCGAAGAAAATGCTGATGGCAGGCGAGATTGGCGAGCCGCAGATGCTGCGCATGCATGTGAGTACCGGCGCCACCGAGTGCGGCTGGGAAGTTCCCATGGACGCCTGGATCTGGCGCTTCAACGAGGAACAATGCGGGGGTGGCCCCCTTGTGTTCGACCACGGCTATCATCTTTTCTCGCTTGCATACTATTTAATGGGCCCGGTAGAGAGAGTGAAAGCATGGATCGACCACACGGAAATACTGCCCGGTGTTAATATAGATGCACCTGCTACTATCATGTTCCAGTTCAAGGCCCCGAGGCGCTATGGAGTATTCGATGTGGAGCATACGCCTAACACACAGATTACTACTGATTATTATGTTGACGACGACAGGATTGAGATAATCGGCGACAAAGGCATAATCTTCATCAACCGTTATACTGCCAGGACCATTGACCTGCCGGAGCTTATGATGTTTAAGGATGGGAAGACAACCCCGGTACCAGTCGACAGGGTAGACTGGACGCACGGA
>JAQTLG010000126.1 GCA_028715025.1 Dehalococcoidia bacterium
TCGTCAGGGTGCAGGGGGAGCTGTGGAAGGCATCCTGTCCCGATGGAGAGATGAAAGTCGGGGATGAAGTGATCATTACGGCCATCGACGGCCTCTCTTTGACCGTCAGACGGAAACGCGCCTGATCCCCGGGCCGGTCACCTGTCAAAAAATGGCTTATCGAGATCGGCGTCGTTGGAGTAGCCGGCCCGCTCCCAGTAGCCTTTATAGTTCGGATCGTCCGACAGCTCGATTTCGGTCACCCATTTGATCCACTTGTATCCCCATTTGTCTTCGGCTACCAGTTGAAAGGGGAATCCGCGCTCGGGCGGCAGCTCCACACCGTTGATTTTGTAGGCCAGCATGATGTTTTTGTCCCTGATATATGCCAGAGGAAGCGAGGTGGTGTAACCGTCGTGTGCGTGGAAGATGATGGTATTGGCCTCGGGCAGTATGCCTGCCGGATTGATGATGTCGCTCACCAGCAATCCCTCCCACAGGATCTTGACCGACCAGCCCTCCACGCAATCCAGCGTGACCGGCTTGGTGTAGCTCTGGTGCTTGGACAGCGCTTCGGCATAAGTGTAAGCAAGCTGCTTCTCGACCAGGCCCGTGACCTTCAGCCGGTAGGCGCCGATATCCACTTGCTGCGGGCCTTTGATCGAATTCTCGTGGAAATCTCCCAGGTCGGACAGACGTTCCCCCTGATACTCCTTGATCTGCACGGCGGAGAGATCCCTGCCGCCGGAGGATGCGCTGCCCGCGCAGCCGGCCAGCAATGTGAGCAAAAGGGTGCTCCCGGCGGTAAGTGAAAAAAAACGCCTGAATTGCATAGTAATTATCCCTGTCACAACATGAAGTTGATGGCGAATACGGCATGGATCATGACCGATATCAGGAAGAGCAGCCAGAGGTAGCAGTGGAATTTATAGAAAGTTAAATAGCCCTGGTTTTGCATCAAGCCGCGGGCTAACCTGGATCCCGGCAGGCAGCGGCAGCTGAAAAAGACCAGCAGCCCCAGCACGATGTTGCTGACCGCCAAAATAAGGATGATATCCCTGGCTGCCTGAGAGTGAAAAAACGCGTTCATAATATGCTCCGGTACAGGTTAATCGCTTTAAAGGTCGATCTCTCCCGATCCGCGCGTCGTGTGTTTGAGTGTGAAAATCGGATCGCTGCCGTAGGCCCAGATAATTTTGTGGGTGCCTTTGCCCAGCACCTTGTCGAACCTGTCGCCGGTGTCCAGCTTGCGTTTGAATTCAATTGTCGTAAAGCCCCCTTCGGACTTTCCGGCCGAGGCCAGTATATCGTCACTTCCTCCCTGGTCGACATCCGGCAGATGCGGCCCGAACTGGCCCGCACTGTACTGGTCTGAGATGGTCAGTTTTCCGTCCTTAATGTAACCGATCACTATGTCGGCGTCTTTCATCTTCGATTCAGGATCGAATCCTATGGCCAGCCATCCCTGCGTTTCGGCCTTCACAGCAACGTACAGATTGGCTTCATCGGCCGTCCACCACAGCTCATAGCTGTCGAAGGACCTGCTGTTCCTGTATTCTCCTGCCGTGATCACTCCGTCTGCGGCCCAGTTAACGTTGTCGGAAACAGACGGCCCTTCCGGTTGAGTGCCGATGGGCGGCGGGGGCAGTGAAGACGGGAGTGCTGATTTGGCTTCAGGCCGGGAGGGCGCCTGGCAGGCGGCCGCCACCGAGATGGCAAGTGCCATCAAGGCAGTGACAACGATCCGCAGTGTATAACTTTTTGACATAATGCTACCTGCCTTGTGCGATATTCTTGTATCCGGTGCAGCCGGTCAGCGCAGGCGCGCCTCGACGGTCTTCCAGTCGACGTTCTTGAGGAAGGCCTCGATATAGTCCGCCCGCTTGAGGCCGTAATCGGTCAGGAAGGCGTGTTCGAAGACGTCCAGCACGAGCAGCGGTTGGCAGCCCGCCGGGTGGCCGGCGTCATGCTCGTTGATCCACTGATTGAACAGCCTGCCCCCGCTAACGTCCTGGTAGAGTATGGTCCAGCCGATACCTCGCATGCTCGCCGTGCCCTTGAGGTCCTGCAGCCAGGCATCGTAGCTGCCGAAGCCGGCGGCCAGCAGCTTGCCCAGCTTGCCGTCCTGGTTGAGCCCGCCTTTGCCGCCCAGGTTTTCGAAGTAGTACTCGTGCAGGCGCATGCCGTTGAATTCCCACCCGAGCCTTCTCTTTAGCTCTGCATATTCGGGTGTGGCGGCCTTGCCGTCCTTGAGCATGCCGGCCAGCGTGTCAAACAGCTTGTTGGTGTTGGCTACATAGCCTTTGTAGAGGGTGAAATGATTGTTCAGCAGGGTGTCACTGAATCACTCTATACCCAACAGTTTCGTATAATCCTTTGGCTCGTATGCCATAACATAGCCTCCTTATTATTAGAGCGTCTTTTTAAGGTCGTTGAATACCTTGACATGGTAGAGCTCATGGTCTCGGATCCTGGTCAGCAGCTTCTTGACCTTTTTATCGTCGATCTCTTTGGCCGCCTTGTCGTATGCGGCCGCGACCTGTTTCTCGATCTTTATATCGGCATCCAGCATTTTAGGCGCCTTTTTAGAGCTGTCGATTTTCGTGTGTTCGATATGAGGATGCCCGCCCCGGCTGACCATTTTCTCCGCCAGCCATCCCAGGTGCTGCATCTCGTTGATGGCCTGGTCCTGCATCTCCTTGCGCATCTCCTCGTTGGGCGCGAGGTATGAATGCAGCAGGTACTGGATGACCACGGTGTACTCGTGCTCTATGCCCCAGTCGAGAACGCGGGTGACCCTGTCGTTGCGCACGCCGCGCAGGTCCTTCATCTTCTCATCGGCTGCCTCTTTGGCGAAGCCCACGAAGTCGCCGTGGTGCGACATCTCGTCTGAGAGGATACGCTCCAGCAGCCTCTTGATTTTTGCGTCCTTAATGAGACTGATGTGGTCGCGGTACATTTTAATAGCGTCTTCCTCGGCCAGCACGTCGTTTTTCATCCAGGCAGTCACGGTCTTGCCCCCCTGGCGCATCTTGCCCCGCGTGAAGCTGGGCGTGCCTCCCAGTTCCGTCACCGTCTCGGCCAGCCAGTCAAGGTGGCGCATCTCCTCGCGGGCTATGGCTTCGATTTCGCAGGCCAGTTCGCCTTCACCCATGGCATAGCCGTGGGCCAGGTACTGGATGATGGCGGCGTGTTCCCCCTCCAGGTCCTTGTTGAGCAATTCCACGATCTCAGAATTTTTCAAATCCACCTCCGTTTATGTACATGCGTCAACGAACTATGGACGCATGTTACCAGTATTTTATTGACTCAAGATGTGACGTAAGTCATGATTTCCCCGCTGCAAGCTCCACCGGTTTGAATCCTCTCAGCCTGAGGGAGTTGGAAACCACCGTTACCGAGCTGGCAGCCATGGCCAGCGCGGCCAGCATGGGATTGAGGAATCCGTAGTGGCCGAAGATGAACTGCAATCCCTGAGGGACGTTGCCCGCGGAGAAGAAGGGATAAAGTATGCCTGCCGCCACGGGTATGAGTATGACGTTGTAAGCGAATGCCCAGAACAGGTTCTGCTTGATCGTTTTCATAGATTGTCGGCTCAGCGAGATGGCTGTGACAATGCCGCCCAGGTCACCCCTCATGAGCGTGATGTCCCCCGTCTCCATCGCCACATCCGTTCCCGTGCCCATGGCGATGCCGATGTCGGCCTGGGCCAGCGCGGGAGCATCATTGATGCCGTCTCCCACCATCGCCACCACCTGGCCGTCCTGCTGCAATTTTAACATTTCGGACGATTTGTTTTCAGGCAGCACATCGGCGATCACGCCGTCTATGCCGGCCTGCTCTGCGATGTAGCCGGCAGCACGCGCGTTGTCGCCCGTCAGCATCACGACGCGCAACCCCATGTCTTTTATAGCTGACACAGCCGCCGCGGCTTCGGGCTTGAGCGTGTCCGAGAGGGCGAGCACCGCCGCTATACTGTTGTCGATGCTGAGGAAGAGCACGGTTTTTCCCTGGTTCCACAGTGTCTCGGCAACCTTCTCAACGTCGCTGGTCTTAATACCCCTGTCCCGCATCAGCGTGCTGTTGCCGATGGTAACTGTTCGGCCTTCCACGCCGGCGTCGATGCCCAGCCCCGGGAGCGCCTGGAAAGTCAACGGGGTTGGGACCTCGAGGCCCCTTTCCCTCGCGAATTTTACAATGGTCTGCGCCAGGGGATGCTCGGAGTTGCGCTCCGCCGCCGCCGCCATCCGCAGGGCCTCATCCTCCGCAAAGGGCGGGATGGCCATTATATCGGTCAGCCGGGGCTGCCCCCGGGTGAGCGTGCCTGTTTTATCCAGCATCACCGTGGTTATTTTGTGCGTGCGCTCCAGCGTCTCACCGTTTTTAATGAGTATCCCGTATTGGGCGCCTTTGCCCGTGCCTACTATGATGGCAGTGGGCGTGGCCAGCCCCAGCGCGCAGGGGCAGGCGATGATCAAAACAGCCACGAAATTGAGCAGGGCGTAGACGAACGAGGGCTGAGGCCCGATGAACAGCCAGATGAGAAAGGTGATGACGGCGATGGCGATGACCGCAGGCACAAAATAGCCGGCTATGATATCCGCCAGCCGCTGGATGGGCGCCTTGCTCCCCTGCGCCTCGTCTACCAGCCTGATGATCTGGGAGAGCACGGTATCCATACCGACCCTGGTGGCCCTGAACTTGAAGCTGCCCGTCAGGTTGAGCGTCGCCCCTGTCACATTATCGCCCGCCTTCTTTTCCACGGGCATGCTCTCGCCGGTCAGCATGGACTCGTCCAATGCCGAATAGCCCTCGCTGACGATGCCGTCCACCGGCACCCTCTCGCCCGGTTTTACCAGTAAAATTTCGTCCACCGCCACTTCCTCCACCGGCACTTCCACCTCTTTCCCGTCCCGTACGGCGATGGCTGTGTTGGGACGCAGGCCGATCAGTTTTTTAATGGCCTCGGAGGTCTGTCCTTTGGCCCGAGATTCCAGGAAGCGTCCCATCAGTATCAGCGCTATGATCATGGAGGAGGTGTCGAAGTACAGGCCGCGGCCGATCCCTACTGAAGCGAAGAAATGAGGAAAGAGCATCACAGCCACGCTGTACAGATATGCCGCCGATGTGCCCACTGCTATCAGCGTGTTCATATCGGCCGCCCCGTGCTTGAGCGCGCCCCAGGCTCCCCTGTAGAAGCGCAGGCCGGCCCAGAACTGCACGGGAGTGGCAAGAGCCCACAGCAGGTAGGGCTTCCAGCCGTAATCGAGCAAATCGGTCATGCTCAGCAGCATGATCAGCGCAGCTACGCAGAGAGAGAATATAAACTGGTTCCGGAGCTCTATCATCTCGCGTTGCGAGGCGCTGTCCGATCTGCCCTCTTCCGCTGTCACCAGGGCCATCTTGTAGCCGGCGTCGGCCACGGCGCGGAGCATCATAGTGATGTCGGCATCCCGGGTGTGCTCGACCACCGCCCTGTTGGAAGCCAGGTTCACCGCCACCGAGACAACGCCGGGCAGGCCTTGCAGAGACTTCTCAACACGGGAGACGCAGGATGCGCATGACATGCCGCTGACGCTGAAGACGGACTTCTCGGTGCGCGCATTATATCCCAGTTGGTTAATAGCCGTGGTGATCTTAGCCAGGTCCGTCTTGTCCGGATCATATTCTACGGAAGCTTTCTCGGCGGCAAAGGAGACGTCGGCCCTGTTTAC
>JAQTLG010000127.1 GCA_028715025.1 Dehalococcoidia bacterium
GCCCCAATCAGGTTGAATTTACACGTGAACCTACCTCCCTTCACATCTCTTCAAACGACTACAACACACTGTGGGCTATCGATGATACAGCCTATAATTTTATCTCGAAAAGAGGCTGCCTGTGGCAATTTGTGGACTCAGTAGCTAAAGTCGGACCATGGCCTACGGCGCCGCCGCCCGGAAGCCTGATCGGAGCCGACCCGGTGACAGGCCGTTCCCAGCAGGTCGATTTCAAGTGGCGGCCCATGAAGGATATCTACGGCTATGATGTCCTCATAGCCAAGGATGTCAATTTTACTCTGCCTCTCACCCAGCAATTGCAGATGACGCCCATCGATGACATCACGGGCTCCTGGATCGTCACTCCGGCCGACCAGGAGGCCCCCTCCTGCTGGGTTGCGCCCGGCCAGCTGGAAGTGGGACGTTCCTATTACTGGAGGGTTCGCGCGTCCCGATCATGGATGGGCACTCCCATACACAGTCCGTGGTCAGCTACACTCTTTTTCTCGGTGAGACCGGGATTCATGGTCACATCAGAATATTCAGGGCCTACATTGCTGACGCCGGTAGATGGCGTATGCAGCAACTGTCTCCCCCCCATCCGCTTCAGCTGGTCGCCCATTAAAAACGCCGGCATGTATCAGTTCACTCTGGCCAGGGATGCACAGCTCACCGATGTGATCGTCCAGGAGACGACCACAACCACAGCTTTCGAATTGAAAAGCCGGCTATCGTTATCGACTCCATATTACTGGCAGGTTAAAGCCGTCGCTCCTGTAGTCAGCGATCCCAGCCCGGTAGGTACTTTTACACTGGTTGAGAATATCACGCAGTCGCAGAAACAGCCTGCGGTCAAACAACAGCCCGGCACCGTTCCCGCTGCTTCCAATTTCTGGATATGGATCATCATCGTTATAGTAGTTGTGCTATTGCTCCTCATCAATGCATTCGTCTTTATATCTCGCAGAAGGAATTCTTAACTGCTGATAATTAATGTGTTGCCGCAACCGTTTCTGAAAACACAATCCGAAACTAAATATTTAAAGAGATTTGCCGAAATATGAGAAAAAATGGACGTTAATAATCTTAAGAAGATCGCAGCGCTTGCTTCGGAAGTCAAAGGTTTCCTGGCCGAGGATGAAGGCCTAAAGCTTTTTAATCTGGGCATTGAAGCCTGTAAAATCGGCCCCTGTCTGGAGATAGGCAGCTTCTGCGGCAAGTCAGCAGTATATTTGGGATCAGCCTGTAAAAAGAGTAATAGCACCCTCTTTACCATAGACCATCACTCTGGATCAGAGGAACAGCAGCCCGGCCAGTTGTATTTCGATCCCGAGATTTTCGACAGCCGTAAGGGCGTCATAAATAGCCTCCCCCTATTGCAGGAAACTCTACACAAGGCGGGGCTTGAGGATAACGTCGTCCCCCTGGTCACACGCTCCGGTGTCGCAGCCCGGAACTGGGCCACGCCTCTGGGACTGGTCTTTATCGATGGCGGTCACGGCTATCAAACAGCACTCTCGGACTACAGCTATTGGTCGCCGCACTTGCTGCCAGGAGGATTTCTGGTTTTTCACGACATCTACCCCGATCCAACCAAAGGTGGACAAGCGCCTTTTGAAGTTTACAAGCTTGCACTGGGGAGCGGTGATTACTGTGAGCTGCCCATGGTAAACAGCCTGGGCATCTTAAGGAAGAATGATGTCGTGGTGGTCGAAAAGAAGGTTCGTCGCTGACTGAGGTTTGAGCATATCTGCCGCCAGCAGGACCGCAGCGGAAGTCCAGGTAGGTTTTGTCAAAGGCCAGATCTCGTGCTCGGGAAACGCCACGCCGTACCAGTAGGCGCCGTCCTCATCCCGCATCTGGTGAACCCAGTAATAAATCATCGCCGACTGCCAGTACTCACCATGGACTGCCAGTGAAATGGCCAGTTCGCTGCTCTCGGCCGCGGTGACCCATTGCTTCTCAAGGTTGCAGACGGAGCCCTTGCCATGCACGATGAACTTATCCCAGCTGTCGTATATCCGGTTAATAGCTTCCTGCCCGTTAATGACGCTGCACAGGGCCGGATAATACCAGTCCATGGCAAAGGCCGAGATGCTTTTCTCATCGATAGTATCTCCATAAGGCAGCGGCATGCCAAGAATCGCGTTGCGTAAAACCTCGTTGGCACCCCTCCAGTCTTCGCGTTCCTCACCCATCATCTCAGCCATCTTCAACGCGCATTTAATGCTAAGGTAGGAAGAGCTGCAACTGGCTATCTGGGCGGTAGGATAAACACTGCCGGACACATCCCTGGCCCAGTATATCTCGCCTTTCGGACCACGCATATCCAGCACATAATCTATAGCCTTTCTTACCACCGGCCACATATTATCGAGGAACATCCTTTTACCCGTGATCAGGTAATGGTGCCAGACGCCAACGGCCATATACGATATGGCATGCGAGACCTTGAATTTGTCCTTGGGTTTGCCGTTCTGATAGTTGGCATACCAGCTTCCATCCGGCAACTGCATACCTGCCAGCCACTCATAAGCTTTCTCAGCTTCATCGTGGTAGCAGCCTGCGTCAATGGCCATCGCGCACTCAACATGGGTCCAGGGCTCCACCAGTCCGCCTTCGACCTCGGGTACCGAGCCCCGGTTTTCCTGCACGCTGACTATGCTTTCAAAGGTCGGCCTTAGAAACTTCTCGGATAACAGCTCCTCCAGTTCCGGCATCTCAAATGTACTGCTGTTATCCAATACCATTAGCTTATCCAACCTTTATCTTAACTTGGCTCTCGATGGCTTCCCGATAGTAATCCGCCGTTTGCTCGGCGGCACGGTCCCAGTTAAACAATCTCTTTACTCTCGCGATACCCATTGCACCAAGCTCCTTGCGTCGCGCCTCATCACCCAGCAGCGATGTAATAGATTTAACCAGGGCGTCCGTATCACCGGGCGGCACCAGGATACCGGCGTCGCCGACTACCTCCGGCAGGGCGCCGGCGGTGGTGGAGATAACGGGTGTCCCGCAGGCCATAGCTTCCGCTGCAGGCAGTCCAAATCCCTCATATATCGAGGGCACAACCAGCATGGTTGCCGTGGCATAATGTTTGACCAGGCTCTCGGTGTCTATCTTGCCGGTGTATTGCGTGCAATCGCCAAGACAGAGTGCTTCTATCAATCCCTCGGTATAACCATTGACCAGAGGCTCACCTACTATTGTTAATTCGACAGGGCGTGTCTTGCGCAGCTCTGCCATGGCCTCCAGCAGGAATTTAAGCCCCTTGAGAGGTGTGTCGCCGCTGTTGATCACCAGAATACGATTGGCGGAACGCTTCAAGCCCGGTTGTTCCCTGAAAACATCAGTATCCACCCCGCAGTAAATGATTTTGAAACGCTCGCGCGGCAACCCGAAGCTGCTCGTGATCTCCTGTAATGAGTGCTCGGAATCCGTAATAAAGTGAGACAAATGCCGGGCAACTTTTATCTGTGTATCTGCAAAAGAATACCAGCGCCTGATTCCCCAGGAACGATAGGCCGAATTACTGGCCTTAAGGGCCAGTTCACGATCGATTGTTATGGGATGGTGGATGGTGGTCACCAGAGGTATCCCCAGCTGATTGATCTTAAGTATACCTTCGGTGACGCATTGATTATCGTGCACGATATCGTAATTTTTACTGTGCCCGTCCTGTCGGAACATGTTGTAGGCTCTCATGGCAAAGGTATGCGGCTCGGTGAAACAGCCGCTGCATTCGCCCAGCCATTCGACGAAGTTGGGCCAGGTGTTGAGCCGCATGGGATTTATCAGGTAGCGTCTTTTTTCAGGCAACCTGTACAGGTCTAAACTCGGAAGTTTGATCAGGTTGATCCCATCAGCCAGGTCGGGGTAAGGCGGCCCCGCCACTACATCCACGCTGTGTCCCAGCTTTCGCAAAGAACGACTGAGATATCTCACGTAAATACCCTGTCCGCCAGAGTATTTGTAAGCACGGTAGCTCAATAAACATATCCGCATGAATGTCAGCCCGTTAAATCACCTGCAAAAACCGCTGAAAACACGTACACATTTTACCTTATATCCGCGATATTAATCAAGACTGGGCTGAATTCAACCGCCTTATGCGGTCACCCGGCTCGTTTGGCCTTGATAGCTTCCGAGTACACTTCGGCGGTCAGTCGGGCTGCATTGCTCCAGTTGAATTTCTCCAGTATGCGTTTCCTCGCCAGCACACTGTATTCATGACGTTTGGCAGGGCTCTCCATCAACTGCGCTATGGCGTCAGTAAGGGCCTCCGAATCGGCGGGGGGTATAAGGATACCGGCATCACCCACAACCTCGGGCAATGCGCCTGCAGTGGTCGATACAAGCGGTGCGCCGCATGACATGGCCTCCGCCGCCGGCAATCCAAAGCCCTCGTAAGTGGATGGTACGGCAACCAGAGTAGATGACCTGTATAGCTCTATAAGTTCCGACGTCTCTATCTGGTTACGGAAAGTTACAGACTCGGTAACCCCCAGCCTGTCCATCAGCTTTTCCGTCATGCCATCCCCCAGCGTCCTGCCCACAACCACCAGCTTCAAATCCCACCTTTTCCTGAGTTCGGCCAGCGCCTCCAGCAAGAAGCGGAGACCTTTGACCGCCGTATCGCGGCTCATAACCATAAGTATCTGATTATCTAACCTGGGCACCGCATCGGACGGGCTGAACAGCTCCACATCGATGCCGTTATAAATAACCTTCATCCTGGATTCCGGTATACCAAATATCTCGTGTATATGGTGTTTGGCCATCTCCGAGACCGTTATAATGAAGGGCAACTGCCGGGCGACCTTGATCTGCATGCCGGTGAAAGAAAACCAGCGGCGGTATCCCAGTTTGTCCTTGAGCGATTTGGCCGACTGGATTGCCAGATCGCGGTCGATAGTAACGGGATGATGTATTGTCTCCACCACAGGATAACCCGCCTTCTGGATATCGGCTATGCCCCATGACATGGTCTGATTGTCATGTATCACATCGTACTTCTCGATGTCGTCCCTGCACAGGTATTGGCAGGCGCGCATACCGAAGGCCAGCGGCTCCGAGAAATAGCCCGTCATAATGCCACCCCACTCCATGAAGTTGGCGCGGGTATTCAGCTTGCGGGGATCGATAAAAAGCCTTTGCCATGATCCGAATCTATACAGGTCCAAACTGGGTAGGCGGATCAATCCGACACCATCGTCTACGATAGGATACGGAGGCCCCGATATCATGTCCACCTCATGGCCGAGATCACGCAGGGCATTGCTCAGATAGCGCATATATATCCCCTGCCCGCCCGAGTAAGGATAGCTGCGATAACTTAAAATACAAATTCGCATATCACTCTTCTTTCAGGAAAAATTTTGCGCTAAATATGATATCAGACTTAAGCAGTTGGCGTATAATGATGCAAACGACTGTTGGGATTACGTGTCCATAATGTGGAACGATCTTCAAGCAGCACTGTTCCTGGTATTTAAATACATAACGCGGGGCAGCAAGGGAACCACCATTCTGACCATCCTGGTAACTATGCTGGCCTTCCTTCAAATCAATCTGATCACCAGTATATTCAGTGGCGCTATCAATCTGGCATATAAACAGGTCAAGGATAACTACGTCTCAAATATTGTCATCCAGCCGGCATCGGATGAAGACTACATTACCCAGGCTT
>JAQTLG010000128.1 GCA_028715025.1 Dehalococcoidia bacterium
GGTAGGCCATGACGGCTATGGCAAGGAATTTGAAGATTAATATCACGAGTTTACTCCTGTGGCTTTACTTGACTTCCGGGAGGCCTTTTTGAAGTTGAGCTTGAGCGACGTCCCGTAGAAGCCGAACGTCTGGCGCAGCCTGTTCTCCAGGTAGCGCTCATATGAGAAATGTACCAGCAGTGGATCGTTCACCAGGAAGGTGAAGGTGGGCGGATTGTTGCTGCCCTGGTAAGCCCTGTATACCTCAAGCCTCTTGGTGCCGTGGGGCGGCGGGGCATGCGAGGCCACCGCCTCTTTGACCAGCCCGTCGATAACGTCATCCGGCAACAGCTTCTGCCTCTCATCCCATGCCTCCAGAGCTACCGGAATTATATTTTTCACACCGAGGCCGGTGAGGGCGGAGACGAACAATATAGGGGCGTGCGCGATGAACTTCATACGCTTGTCGACGGCGGCCACGTAATCGTCCCGCGAGTCCGGGTCCGCCAGGTCCCATTTATTAACCACCAGCACGATGCCCTTGCAGGCCTCTTTGATATAGCCGGCAACATGCGTATCCTGCGCCGTGATAAACTCTGTGGCGTCCATGACCAGCAGGGCCACGTCACAGCGGTTGATGGCGCGCAGCGTGCGCACCAGCCCGTAATATTCCAGTCCCACGCCCGCCTTGCCGCGCTTGCGTATGCCCGCCGTATCGATCAGCACGACCTCCCTGTCGCCATGTTTGACCACGGTATCGGTGGCGTCCCTGGTGGTGCCCGCAGTGGGGTCCACTATGGTCCTGTCCGACCCCGCAACGGCATTGACCAGCAGGGACTTGCCGACGTTGGGACGTCCCACGATAGCCAGTTTGGGCTTGCCCGCCTCCTCCACTGTTTCGGACGGGGCAGGCAGCCTGGCGACGACGGCCTCCAGCAGATCGTGGATGCCGCGGCCGTGGTGGGCGCTGATGGGCAGGGGCTCGCCCAATCCGAGTTGATAGAACTCCGCAGAGGAGCTCCTCTGCTTCTCGGTCTCCACCTTGTTGGCGGCCAGCACCACCTGCTTGCCCAGCCTGCGAAGCTGGTCGGCTATCTCGGAATCGGCGGCGATCAGGCCGTCCCTGGCATCGACGACAAAGATTATTAAATCGGATTCGGCGATAGCCGCCTCCACCTGCTTCTTGACCTTGCGTCCCATCTCGGAGCCCGGCACGGGCTCCAACCCCCCGGTATCGATCAGCGTGACCTCGTGATCGAGCACGCCGACATCGGCGAAGATACGGTCGCGCGTGGTGCCCGGAAGGTCTTCCACGATAGCTATGGGAGCGCCGGCGATGCGGTTGAAGAGCGTTGACTTGCCCACGTTGGGCCGTCCCACTATGCTGATTATAGGGTTCATCTGCGTGTAACCATTCTAATTCATGCGGCAATGCAACTTAATACGTAATACTACGGAGATAGGGGCCGGAAGAGGCCTATTTATATAGCTCGGCCAGCAGCGTACGCTGAAAGTGCAGGCGGTTCTCCGCCTGGTCGAAGATGACTGAGCGGTATTTATCGATGATGCCCACCTCCACCTCGTCACCGTGGTGGGCTGGCAGCGGATGCATGACTATGGCGTCCTTTTTAGCATACGACAAAAGCTTCTCGTTGATCTGGTAATCGTGGAAGGCGATACAGCGCTGCTCGTACTCCTCCTCCTGTCCCATGCTGGTCCAGACGTCCGTGTAAACGATGTCGGCATCTTTAGCCGCCATGGCGGGCTCCTCCAGCAGCATGATGTGGCTGTCGCTCTTCTCGGCGTACTTGTTGGCAACCATCAGTATCTTGTCCTTGAGGCTGTACTCCTGTGGCGAAGCTATGAGAAAGTTGATGCCCACCATGGAGCAGGCCAGCAGCAGCGAGTTGGCCACGTTGTTGCCGTCCCCGATGAAGGCCAGGTTGAGGCCCTTGAATTTACCCTTGCGCTCATAGATGGTGGTGAGGTCTGCCAGCGCCTGGCAGGGATGCTCGTAGTCCGACAGCGCGTTGATCACGGGTATGCTCGCGTACTCGGCCAGTTTCTCAAGCGTATGGTGCAGGAATGTGCGGGACACGATTCCCTGCACGTAGCGGCTGAGCACGTGTGCGACATCTGGCACCGACTCGCGCTTGCCCAGCCCGACCTCGTCGGGGGACATGTAGATGGCGTAGCCGCCGAGCTGGTGGACGGCCAGCTCGAAGCTCAGCCTGGTGCGCAGCGAGGGCTTTTCAAAAAGCAGGGCAATGTTCTTGCCCGCCAGCGCCTGCGGCCAGGGCCCCTTCTTGGACTTCGCCGCTTTATCTACCAGCTGCACAACCTCATCGGGAGTAAGGTCGGCAACCGATAAAATATCCCTTTTAGACAATATGCGATCACTCCTCTATGAATTATCAGTATACCACAACAGGCCGAATGTGGCGGTATCCCCGGCCATCTGTTCAGCGGCCGTCGCGCACGCGTGCATAAAGAAATGCGTCGATATTCTCCCCGTCCTTGAAAACGCCTTTCACCATCCGCCCCTCCAGCTTGAATCCACCCTTCTCCAGGACGTGTGCGGAGGCCGGGTTCCTCGCGAATACCAGGGCTTGCAGGCGCACCAGGTCCAGCTCACGGAAGCCAAAGTCGACTATTACGGCCAGCGCGGCCGTGGCGATGCCTTTGCCCCAGTAGGGCTCGGCCAGCCAGTAGCCCACCTCGGCCGAATTACGGAATAGGCCCTCGAGTAATCTTAAACCGACGCCTCCGATGGCCTCATCGGCTGTCGCAATGGCGAAGTTGGTGACGGGTTGCTTCGATGCGAGGCCGATCCATTCCCGCGCATCCGCCGCCGTATAGGGATGCGGGAAGCGGTCATCCAGGTTGATCCAGATATTGCGGTTATCGGCGTATTTGACCAGGGCGGCCTCGTCCGACGGCGCCCATTCCCTGATGCGATACTGCCCTATATCTTTAATCGTCGTAATAATACTGGGAGCCAGCTCCGACGGTTACCACCGTCTCCCCAGTCTTGCCCGAGGATACATCCTTGACGACGGCACGGTATTGTCCCGGCGCCCAGTTGGAGGCGTGCAGGTCCCAGTCCGCTTCGCTATCCCATTCACCAAATCTCTGCAATTGAGCGGCAACCTTGTTATCCGGCCCATAGATGGTGAGGGTTACAATCCCGTTGGGGGTTACTCCGCGAGCATCGATATCGAGTTCTCCCCAGGGACCGATATACGGGTGTTCCGACCAGACGTATAACTGCCCGCCGGTATTTACTGCGGTGGCCGGAGGCTGGTACGACTGGGTGGGATAGCTGGTCGGGGCGACCTGCTGCACCTGCGCAGGCTGCTGAGCGTCTGGTGTGACGGCGGGCGTGGCCGCAGGCATGGTTGCGGGCGTGGCGGAGGGTTGAGCCGCAGGCGGCTGCACCACTATACATGCAGCCCCCGACACCAGTATCAGAACCAGTGCCAGAACTATGCCCGCTGAAATATGATAAACCGATCTCTTCAACAAAAAAGCTGCCTCCTGTATCATAAATTTTAATACTTGGTCCAGTCCGATATGAATCTTCAATACACAGTCTATATCTATACAGCATGCTGCGTCAACGGTTTGCACCGCTCCGGCGGTTGTAGACGTATTTAACCAGGGCGGCCCTTGTCTGTCAGCGCCCGGTCACCAATAATGACTGGAATCTAAGGCGATCCCATAACGACCTGCCAGTAAGCCCAGCCCCAGTCGTTTACCGCTTCCAGCCTGTACAGCTTAGTCTGCCCCGAGGGTACCGTGACCACCACGCTGCCTGTCGGGTTAACAGGACCTATGTCGGGCTGGATGACTATCTGTGTGGCGTTTGACACATTCCAGTTAAGTTGCCAGGAAGTTCCTCCAAGATGGCTGGCTGTGAAGCTGATGACAGGATTGCTGGCTGTAGTTGGCGGCGTCGGCGCCGGAGCCGAGACGAGAATAATCGCAGATGATCTGATAACGGTACCGGCAGAGTTGGTGGCGCTTATGGTATAAACAGTGGATTTGGCCGGTGATACCTCCCTGGTCCCCGCGACAGCTACCTGCCCTATGCCCTGGTCTATATACACCGATGTAGCTCCGGTAACATTCCACAACAGAGTCGACGTGCCGCCCGCATTAATCGTGGATGGATTATTGCTGAATGCTACGATAACCGGGGGCGTTCCCACCGGTTGGGCAGGATTGGTAACCGGAGTTTGAATTGTAAAACAACCCGGGATGAGAACCAGTAATAACAACAGTGCTAAAGAAAGAAAAACGATTTTTTTCAATATAGTTGCCTCCAAAAATATATTACCTGTGTCATTGACAGGTTGTGTAATACGTCGAATTCGATACTGCATCATTAGGAGTCAAAACGTGGACGCGATACGGACCGGAAGGCAACGCGCTCATTTCCACCGGCAATGTTATTTTCTGCGTGCCGGCTGCGGGAAATGTCATGCTCCAGGTATAGCTATATCCGCCGCTATCGGTTGATTCCCAGATGTAAGTAACTATGCCGGGGCCGTTGGCAGTGATATTAGCGTAGAGGTTGAAACAACCGGTGCGGCTTGACGGCTCAGTACCGGCTGTTATACCGGTTACCGCGAATGAGGCCGGAGCGGGAGGGAGGGACGCTGAGGTGACGATAGTCATCGCTGATCCGGTAACGGTGCCGGTAGAGTTGGTGGCGCTTAGAGTATAAACAGTGGATTTAACCGGTGATATTACCCTGATCCCCGCAGCATTAACCATACCTATACCCTGGTCGATAATCACCGAGTTGGCTCCGGTAACATTCCACAACAGGATTGACGTGCCACCGGAACCAATCGTAGCCGGGTTATTGCTGAAAACTTCAATAACCGGTAGTGCAGGGTTTGGCGCCTGGACCAGAAATGTAAAACAACCCGGCATGAAAACCAGCAATAACAGTAGTGATAAAGAGAGAAATGCGATTTTATTCAACATAGTTATCTCCGAAAATATTTTCCCTGCGACGTCAACTCTCCCCTGATGGCCGAGCTGAATACCTTAAATACTGGATTAGATTTGCTGCCGCCATCGGAGACGGCTTTACGGCATCCAACGGCAGCAGCCAGTTTTAACTGTGGCAAGAAGAGAAACTGCAGAGCACTCTAATTATTTACGTATTTTCTCTTCAAGAATAAACGTTACTTTCATCTGGACCCGGTACTCAGCGATTTGTCCTTTTTTACCGATAAAAACTTCCTGGTTCTGGATCCATGCTGATTGCACATGTGTAAGAGTTTTTTCAGCGCGGGCAATGCCTAACTTGATGGCATCGTCGAAACTCTTTATGGAAGACGCTTTAATTTCAGTGACTCGTGCGATTGACATTTCTGAATTCTCCTTTCTATTTTTTATTATCGATTGCTGCTTAACGAGGATGTGATTCTTTTAAGGCACGTGGTACTTAACCATCAACGTGGCTTTATCAAAGCACAGCGTATCTGCCACGCCATTCCAGTTGGTGGTGGTGAAAAATTGCATCCTTAACTGGAACCTGGGCTGCCCGGCTGTGACTAATCCCTGGACACTGGATTTTCCGCTTGCAGGATCCTTGATTTCTAATTTCCAGGGAGTGACCATTGGATAGCTGGTTATTTTGCCTGAGGCCACCAGTTCCCCCGGGTCGTTATAGGTGAGTGTATCGAGATTTT